>NZ_JAWOAI010000754.1:0-3640 GCF_033194735.1 Streptomyces sp. W16 | reverse complement strand
GCCGGCGGCGGTACGGCCGCCGAGCGGCTGCCCGTCGTCTGCGCGCAGAACGGGGTGGAGAGCCAACGCCTGGCGCTGCGCCGCTTCCGGCAGGTGTACGGCGTCTGCGTCTGGCTGCCCGCGACCTTCGTCGAACCGGGCGTCGTCTCCGCCGAAGGCACTCCCCTCACCGGCATCCTGCACCTCGGCCGCTATCCGCACGGCACGGACGAGACCGCCCGGCTGATCGCGGCCGACCTGGCGAAATCGAGGTTCGAGGCGCCGGTCGTGCCCGATGTGACGCGCTGGCAGTACGCCAAGCTCCTCGGCAACCTCGTCAACGCGATCGAGGCGGTCACCGTGCTGCCCGACGGCGAAGCGGGCCTGGCGCTCTACCGGCGGGTACGGGCCGAGGGCGCGGCCGTGCTCGACGCGGCCGGTATCGCGTACGCGAGCGCCGAGGAGGAGAAGGAGGCGCGCGGTGACAGGATCCGGCTGGTGGAGATCGACGGCGCCCCGCGCGGCGGCGGTTCCTCCTGGCAGTCGCTGAACCGGGGCACCGGCACCATCGAGGCCGACTACCTCAACGGCGAGATCGCACTGCTGGGGCGGCTGCACGGCGTACCGACACCGCTCAACGACCTGCTGCAACGGCTCGCGAACGGCTTCGCGCGCGAGCACAGGGCGGCCGGTTCGCTGCCGTTCGACGAGCTGGTCCGCCTCGCCGACGAGGCTGTCGCGTTTGTTCAAGAGTCCTGACCGCGTCCTCTCTAGCGTGGAGGACATGAGCAACCACGACCTGCACCCGGACCGGACGAACCACCACGACCTGCACCCGTACATGATCGAATGCGCCGCCGAGGCCGCCCGTGTCGCGCGCGGTGTCAGTGCGACACAGCTCGACGACCCGACGCACTGTCCCGACTGGGATGTCCGCGCGATGGTCAACCACTGGGTCCTCTACACCTCGCACGGCATGGAGCACCGCGCCCTGCGCAAGCAGCTCTCCGAGGAACTGACCGCCCGCGACTTCACCGCCGGCCCGGACTGGGCGGAGGCTTACGCCGCCCAGCTGGACCGGGCCGTCGCCGCCTGGGCCGACCCGGCGGTGTGGGAGGGCGAGGTCGACCTCGGCATGGCGAAGATGCCCGCCGGTGAACTCGCCTCGATGATCATCAAGGAGCTGGCGGTGCACGGCTGGGACGTCGCCACGGCCACCGGCCAGGAGTACCGCGTCTCGGACGGCGCCGCCCGCCTCGTCCTCGACGTGGTCGAGAAGCACGGCGCGCTCTACCGCCAGTACGACGGCTTCGCCGACCCGGTGCCGGTACCGGACGACGCCCCCGTCTTCGAGCGGGCCCTCGCGTCCAGCGGACGGGACCCCCGGCAACAGGCCATGAGCAAAGTGGACCACTGAGAGACCGGGCGATTGGGTCGAGCATCCAGCCCAATTGGCGGTTAGCGTTCCGTGTATGAGCACTGACACCGCCGTCCGCGTCGACTTCTACTTCGACCCCGCCTGCCCCTTCGCCTGGATCACCTCCCGCTGGCTGCTGGAGGTCGAGCGCGAGCGCCCGCTCGACCTCCGCTTCCGTGCGATGAGTCTCTACCTCCACAACATCGGCAACGAACTCCCCGACTGGTACCGGGAGTTGGTCGACAAGTCGATCGGCCCGGTACGTGTCGCCGTGGCCGCCGCCGAACAGCACGGCGACAAGGTGCTGCGCGACCTGTACACGGCCTTCGGCAGCCGCATCCACGAGCGGCGCTACGACGACTTCGACGCCGTGATCGCCGAATCCCTCGCCGAACTCGGCCTCCCCGCAGCACTCGCCGACGCCGCCCACGATCCGTCGTACGACGACGCCGTGCGCCGCAGTCACGAGGCGGGCGTCGAGGAGGAGTCGGGCGGATATGTGGGGACGCCGACCCTGCACGTCGACGGCACGGTGTGGTTCGGCCCGGTGCTGCGGGCGATTCCGCGCGGTGCGAAGGCGGCCGAACTCTTCGACAGTTTCCGGGTGTTGGCCACGCATCCCGACCTGTTCGAGCTGAAGCGGACGCGTACCGGGGGACTGTCCTTCGAGTGAACCGGGGCCAGTTGAAGTCGCGCAGTGACATAAACGCGGCGAGCGGCGCAGTACAGAGAGCGACCCCCGCGACAAGGCTCACGCCGGCGGGGGCCGTGCTGCGGACGGGCCGTCCGGGGTCCGACATCACCGGGGAGTGCCGGACTTCGGGCGGCCCTTCCATATTTCGCGAGCGGTCAGATCCCCGATACCGGGAAGGGCCGGATTCTCGCGTCGGTCATGCGCCGGGATGTTCGGCGCGCCGCCCCCGCCCCGAGAGCCGTCCCGCGAGGCGACCCAGTGCGCCGGGGCGGTTCCAGGCGCGGAACGCGTCGAGTTTGCCGCGGCCCGTGCGGTCGAGCGCCGTCTCGACCTCGCCCTGCTCCGCGACGGACAGTGCCCGCACGACCGGCCGCAGCACCTTGGCCAGCAGTGCCGTACGAGTCTCGTCCCAGCCGGGATGAGTCCCCGGGAACGCGCTCCAGTCGCAGAACCGGTCGGCGGCGTACGCCGGCCTGGTCCGCAGCCGCTCGCCCACCCGCTCCGAGTGACCCTCCCGCTCGTAGGCCGCGAGCAGGCGCGGCTCGCCCGAACGGGCCAGCGCGTACAGCTCGTTGGCCGGTGCCGCCCCTTCCAGGAGCCGCTGTGCGAGGGCCTGGTAGGCGCGCTCGGCGACGGTGTCCGGCACCGGATCGGCGGCGGCACCGGTCGTCAGGTCCAGCACCCGGCCGACCCACTCCTCGCCCTCGCTCCCGGTGCCCAGCATCCCGGTGAACTCAAGAAGGAGCAGGGCCGTACGCCGACCTGTGCCCAGTTCCGTGCTGAAGCAGCGGAGCAGATCGGTGGCGAGTGCCGGTATGTCACGGTCGTCCGGGGAAGCGGCGAGAGCCGTCTCGATCAGCAACTCCCGGGTACCGGCGGCACGGTGGGAGTCGGAACCCAGCTCCTTCAGCAGCACGCTCGCCTCCTGGCCGGTCGGCAGTTCGCCTCCGGGCCAGGTGAGGCGGAGGGCTGTGCGCAGCACGGTCGGATCGGCGTGCGGCGAGACTCCGGCCGTGCGGAGCAGACCGTGGAACCGGTCGAGTCGGTCGTCCGACTCCGCGGGTGCGACAGCGGGCCCGGCACACATCCGCAGATGCGGGAAGCCCGACTGCTGGAGGTCGAGCGGAAGCCCCGAACCCTTCAACACCCGTGCCACCGACGTCGGTTCGGCTGCGGCGAGCGTGTTGAGCGAGCCGAAGAGCGCCACCCGCAGACCGGGGTGGGTGTGCACCGCGTCGAGGAGAGCGGGCGGGCAGGTTCCGGCGGGAGGTTCGACGCGCTGATCGGTTTCGGTGGGCTCGGGTGACGGCTTCGTGTCGCCGCCCGACGGGGACGCGGCCGACGCGCTGACCAACTCCCGTCCCAACCGCTCGGCCAGCTCCGGCAGTTGGTCCTGGCAGTCGACGTCGAGGAGGTCGGCGGCGCGCAGCAGTGCGAGGGGTCGTCCGGCGGCCGGCTCGGCCGTGTCCGCGATACCGGCCCGGAGTGCGGGTGCGAGATCGCGGGCCAGGTCGTCGTGGGCCCGTGTGGTGAGGGACCCGGCGCGCAGC
>NZ_JAWOAI010000753.1:0-3646 GCF_033194735.1 Streptomyces sp. W16 | reverse complement strand
GCTCGGCGTGCCGGACGACGTCCGGGGCCAGCACGTCGAGCAGCGCACCGAGGTCACCGCCCCGCGCGGCGGCGAGGAAGGCCTCGACGACCTCCCGGTGCCGGTCCAGTTCCGAGCCCGGCACCACCGGTGTGCCCCGCACCTTGTGCCGGGCCCGGCTGGCGAGCTTCTTCGCGGCGGGCAGCGAACGGTCCAGCACCGCCGCGATCCGGTCGAACGGCACCGCGAACAGATCGTGCAGCACGAACGCGACCCGCTCGGCCGGCCCCAGCGCGTCCAGCACCACCAGCAGCGCGAGCCCCACAGAGTCGGCGAGTACGGCCTCGTCCTCGGGCAGTTCACCGGCGCTCGGCTCGGGCAGCCCGTCGCCGTAGGGTTCCTCCCGCCGGGACGCACGGACGCGCAGCATGTCGAGGCAGATGCGGGAGACGACCGTCGTCAGCCAGGCGGCCAGGTTGTCGATGTCGTCGCCGCCCGCGCGGCTCAGCCGCAGCCAGGCCTCCTGGACCGCGTCGTCCGCCTCGCCGAGCGAGCCCAGCATGCGGTAGGCGACCGCCCGCAGCCGCCCGCGCTCCGCCTCGAACCGCCGTGCCAGTTCGTCGTGCCCGTGCATGGGTGTCACCTTTCCCCGTCGTGCCCCGTCACCTCTCCGACGCACCCGAACCGACCGAGGTGACCACACCATGCTGCTGCACATCGACTCCAGCGCCGACACCACCGCCGACTCCGTGACCAGGCAACTCACCGAGGGCTTCGCGCGGACACACCGCACAGCGGACCACCGTCACCGCGACCTGTCCGCCGCACCGGTGCCGCCGATCACCCCCGCCTACACCACGCTCGGCCGCCGCGTGGAACGCGAGGGAATCGTCCCGCCGGCCAAGGTGCCCGCGCTGATCGAGAGCGCCGCCGAGCAGCGCGAGTGGGACCTGACCCGCCCGTACGTCACCGAACTCCTTGCCGCCGACACGGTGTTGCTCGGTGTCCCGATGTACAACCTCTCGGTCCCCGCGACCCTGAAGGCGTGGATCGACCGCGTCACCTTCCCCGGCGCGCTCACCGATCCGGACACCGGGAAGAGCCTTCTGCGCGACACCCGGGTGGTCGTGGTCATGGCCCGCGGCGGCGGTTACGGCCCCGGCACCCCGCGCGAGCACTTCGACTTCCAAACTCCTTATCTGAAGGCCTACTTCGGCAACCTGGGCGTACCGCCGGAGCACCTCCACCTCGTCGCCGCCGAGCTGACCCGGGTCGACGTCCTGCCCCGGCTGGCCGGCCTGGAGGACGTGGCCGCGGCCTCCCTCGCCCGGGCCCGCGCCACCCTGACAGCACTCGCCGCCGGCTGACCTCAGCGGGCCCGCAGCAGCGATCGGACCGCCTCGCGCGCCTCCGCCGCCGGCTCCGTGCTTCCGGTGATGCCCGCCGTGACCATGGCTCCCTCGGCCAGCAGGAACACCTGCCCGGCCAGTACGGCGGGCAGCCCGGCGTCAGCCACGAGACCGGCCAGATAGTCGCGGAACGCCCGCTTGTGCGAACGGACTTGGGCCACCACCCGCTCCGAGGACGCGCCCAGCTCGCCGTAGGAGTTGATCCACGCGCAGCCCCGGAAGCCGGCCTCGCCGAACCACTCCTCCAGCCAGTCGAAGACGGCCGGAATTCGCTCCCGTGGATCATCGTGCCGCTCGACGTGCTCGGCGAGGCGTCCGCGCCAGCGCAGGTCACGCCGTTCGAGATACGCCTCCACCAACTGGTCCTTCGCCGGGAAGAGTTGGTAGAGCCGCTTGAGGGAGAGCCCGGAGGCGGTGCGGACGGCGTCCATGCCGACTGCCTGGACGCCCCGGCCGTAGAACAGCTCCTCGGCGGCGTCCAGCGCCTGCTCCCGGGCGACTGCGCTGTCCATCGAACGACCCCTCCTTGACGCGAGAACGACCGTTCTCTACGTTAGCAGTCGTTCGGAGAACGTACGTTCTCGCCCTTTCCCCGCTCTGGAGACGACCATGGCCGACCGCCCGCCCCTCCCGCCCTTCACCCGGGAAACCGCAGCGCAGAAGGTCCAGGCCGCCGAGGACGCCTGGAACACCCGCGACCCGCGGCGTGTGGCGCTCGCCTACTCGGAGGACTCCGTCTGGCGCAACCGCGACACCTTCGTCACCGGCCGCGCCGAGATCGCCGAGTTCCTCACCGCCAAGTGGGCGCGCGAGCAGGAGTACGCGCTGCGCAAGGACCTGTGGGCCTACGACGGCAACCGCATCGCGGTCCGCTTCCAGTACGAGTGCCGGGACGCCGACGGGCAGTGGTGGCGGTCCTACGGCAACGAACTGTGGGAGTTCGACGAGCACGGGCTGATGACCCGGCGCGAGGCGAGCATCAACGACCTGGCCATCGAGGAGAGCGAACGGCGCGTCTTCGGGCCGCGACCGGAAGCGGAGCGCGGACGGTCCTTCCCGCTTCAGTAGGCTCCCCGAGTGACCGAACAGGACTCGAAACCCTTCCTCTACGTCGTCGTCTGCGCCGCGGGTATCGCCGCGGACGTCGGCCGGCTGATCGCCGCCGCGCAGGAACGGGACTGGGAGGTCGGGGTCTTCGCGACCCCGGTCGCGATGGGCGGGTTCTTCGACACGGCCGCCGTCGAGGCGCAGACCGGCCGCCCGATACGTTCGGCGTGGCGAACTCCCGGAGATCCGCGCCCCTTTCCGCCCCCGGACGCCGTGATCGTCGCGCCCGCCACCTTCAACACGATCAACAAATGGGCGTCCGGCACCGCGGACACCCTCGCCCTCGGCACCCTCTGCGAGGCGTACGGCCTAGGTGTCCCGACCGTCGTACTCCCATGTGTGGGCGACGCGTTGGCCGCCCATCCCGCCTACCGGGCGAGCCTGGTACGACTGCGCGAGATGGGCGTCCGCTACGCGGAGCCGTACTCCGGCGACGCCCAAGAGGACGGCGGGCGACCGGAGTTCGGCTGGGCGAAGGCGCTGGACCTGCTCTAGGAACAGGTCACCGTGGGCCCGGCCAGCATGCCCCCGGTGTAGAGCGCCTGGCCCTGGGGCATCCAGTAGCCCAGCTTCGAAACCACCGTGGAACAGCGGGACTTGAGGGTGACCCGGACCACCACGGTGTCCGGGTGCCCCGGCTGGAGATCGGTCAGGGCGCAGTCCAGGGCGTGCGGGAGCCGGTCCTGCGCGGGGTGTCGGCCGATCAGCGGGTTGACGCAGCGGGCGTCGGTCGTGGTCAGTTCCGCCCCCGTGCCCTCCTCCGCGATGAGCCCGAACCGCGCGCTGCCGTCGCCCTCGTCACTGTTCCGCCGCACCGTGTACGTCAGCGTCGTCACGGAGTCCGGCCGCAGGGTGCTCCGGTCGACCTCGATGCCGTGCGTCGCCTTCGGCCTGGGCGCGGTCAGCGTGAGCGTCGCGTGGACCGTCCCCTGCACATCCACTCCCTCGGGCATCGAGCGGACGCGCACTGTGGCCTCGAAGTCGTACGTCCCCGGCCCCGGATACTGCCCCGACCCGGGCAGCGTGCCGGACGCGACCGTCTCGCCGGCGCGCCGCGCGGTCCAGGTGCCCGAGGTGCGGCACGCGTAGTGGACGGTCGCCCTGAGCTGCCGGCAGGTCGCGGGGGCCGAGACCGCCATGGTCGGGGTGCC
>NZ_JAWOAI010000752.1:0-3649 GCF_033194735.1 Streptomyces sp. W16 | reverse complement strand
GGCCGTCGCCGCCGGGCAGCAGCCGGCCGCGCAGCCGCAGCCACTTCGGTGGCCCCGAGGGCTGCAGGACGCGGAACTCCAGTTCGCGGTCGCCGATGGCCATGTGGTCGGCCTCCACGACGGACATCAGCGAGGGCAGGTCCTCCGGCACGGTCAGTCCGAGGAGGGTCTCGACCTTGCCGTCGAAGTCGTCGGGGCCGAGCCCGAACAGCGTCAGGATGTCGCCGCCCACCTCGACCCGTCCGGTGTCCATGGCCAGGTCGAAGGAGCCCGCGGGCAGTTCCCCGCCCGCCACGGCCTCGTCCGGGACCGGGATCGCGACCGCCTCGGCGACCAGCGTGAGGCATGCGCGGTCGTCGGTGTCGAACCCGGCCGGGCGGTCGCTCACCGCGAGCAGACAGCCGCCGCCCCGGTCCCCGCGCACGGGGAGGGCCGCCAGGTGGAACTCCCCGGTCGGCAGCCGTCGCGAGTCGCAGCCGGCGGCCAGTTCCTCGGGGCCGAGCCACACCGCGTGCCCGGCCCGCAGCACCTCGGCGACCGGTGCTCCGCCGGACGCCGGATAACCGTCCCGCAGTCCGTACAGGGTCCGTGGCACACCGACCGACTCGATCAGGCACAGCAGGTCGGCATCGGCACCGGGCGTGTACACCCCGGCGAAGGTCGCGCCGGCGAAGACGAGGGCCTGTTCGAGGACGCGGCGCAGCCGTTCGCGGGAGTCGAGATCGACGGTGAGCGTTTTGAGGGCAAGTTCGGCACGCAGCGTCCTCGTTCTGCGTCCAACAGCGCCCTCACTGACCACGTCCGTAATTACAGCGCTTATGCAGCGGCTGCGCAGCCCCTGTGACCGTTCCGTGGAGATGAGGCACCGGATGGCCCTCAGTGCCCAGGGCCTGTCCGGCGGATCCTGTCGCAGACGCGGGGTGTGGCACGCACATCTGCGGCGTTGTCGTCGGTCGCCGACTCCCCCAGTCTCGGCTTCGCTCGACCGGGGGGACCCCCATCGCGTCGACTCCCTCCTCCGCCTTGCAGCTGCACGCACCACACCCCGCTCACCGGCGCTGATGGGGTGCCGTTGCTTTCCTGCGACCTGATCCGCCGGACAGGCCCCTGCGGCAGCATCGCTCGCCGTGCGCGTCGGGCCGCCAGGGTGGAGCCTGACCCTGAGCCCCGAAACGGCACGGCCGGGCGAGGAGGTGGTCGGCGTGTCCGACGGGCAGTTGTCCCGGCAGGCGCCGGTCGGCCGGCCGATGCTGTCGCTCGCGCTGGCCGCGATGATGGACGCCGTCCACGCGCACTCGGGCGCGGTGTATCTGCTGACGCCCGACGAACCGGTGCTGGAGATGGCGGTGATGGCGGGCCTGCCCCGGGCGTTCGCCGCGCCCTGGGAACGGGTGGGGCTGAGCGCGCCGATCCCGGTCGCCGAGGCGGTGCGCGAGCGGCGGCTGATCTGGGTCGGCGGCGAGGAGGACATGGCCCGCCGCTATCCGCGGATCGCGGTCGTGCTGCCGTATCCCTTCGCGCTGGCGGCGGTGCCGGTGGCCACCGGGTCCACGGTCTACGGCTCGGTCTTCGTGACCTGGCCCGGTTCGCATCCGCCGGTGCTGTCCGACCGGGACCGCGAGCAGCTGACCAGTGCCTGCGACCGGCTCGCGGTGCGGCTGGAGCGGGCC
The DNA here is from genome assembly GCF_033194735.1 of Streptomyces sp. W16. Lineage (NCBI taxonomy): Bacteria > Bacillati > Actinomycetota > Actinomycetes > Kitasatosporales > Streptomycetaceae > Streptomyces > Streptomyces sp. W16. The sequence goes on along the minus strand of NZ_JAWOAI010000752.1, from coordinate 1,979 downwards.
GTGGAGGAGCGCCGCCCGGCGCGTGCGGAGCCCGATCTGCTGGCGACGGGGCCCGCGACGAGTGTGGCCGGGACGCTGGGCACGGTCGAGGCGGCGCGGATGGTGGCCCGGCTGCCGTACGGGCTGTGTTCGCTGGATCTGCACGGGCGGGTGGGCTTCGCGAACGCGGCGGCCGGGGAGCTGCTCGGCATGTCGGTGAGCAGTCTGCTGGGCACCCAGTTGTGGGCGGCGGTGTCCTGGCTCAACGACCCGGTGTACGAGGACCGTTACCGCGCCGCGCTGCTCAGTCAGCAGGTCACGTCGTTCGTGGCGCTGCGTCCGCCGGGCGAGTGGCTGTCGTTCCGGATGTATCCGAACACGACCGGGCTGAGCGTACGGATCAGCCGGGCGCGGGCGGTGACGGAGCTGGGCCGGGCGACGCCTCAGCCCGGTGAAGGGCCGTCGCGCCTTGTGAGCATCTCCCAGGTGCTGAGTCTGGCCGGGGCGCTCACCGAGGCGGTCGGGGTGGAGGACGTGGTGCAGTTGATCGCGGACGAGGTCGCGCCGGCCGTGGGCAGCCAGGCGCTGGTCGTCCTCGGTTCGCGGGGCGGCCGGCTGCATGTGCTCGGACACCGCGGCTATCCGGACCCGCGGGTCGTGGAGCGCTTCGACGGCATGGCGCTGAACGGATCGACGCCGGGGACGGTCGCGCTGAACAGCGGTGTGCCCGCGTTCTTCGAGTCACGGCGGGAGCTGGAGCGGCTGTATCCGAACCGGCACGCCACCCCTGACGGGTTCGCGGCCTGGGCGTATCTGCCGCTGGCGGCGTCCGGTCGGCCGGTCGGCACCTGTGTGCTGGCGTATGCCGAGCCGCATGTCTTCCCCGCGGACGAGCGCGCGGTGCTGACGAGTCTGGGCGGGCTGATCGCGCAGGCGCTGGAGCGTGCCTTGCTCTACGACGCGAAGCACCAGCTGGCGCACGGACTGCAGGCGGCACTGCTGCCGCACTCGCTGCCGCCACTGCCGGGCATCGAGGCCGCCGCCCGTTATCTGCCGGCCACGCAGGGCATGGAGATCGGCGGCGACTTCTACGACCTCGTGACCACCGAGGGTCCGGCGGCGGTGATCGGCGATGTCCAGGGGCACAACGTGACCGCGGCCGGGCTGATGGGCCAGATCCGGACGGCCGTCCGTGCGTACACGACCGTCGGCCAGGCTCCGGAGGAGGTCATGCGCAGCACCAACCGGCTGCTGATCGACCTGGGGGTGGAGCTGTTCGCGAGTTGTCTGTATCTACGGCTGGATCCCGCGCGCGGTACGGCCGTGATGGCGCGTGCCGGGCATCCGCCGCCGTTGTTGCGCCGTCCGGACGGGCGGGTGCGGGTGCTCGACCTGGCCGGTGGTCCGTTGCTGGGCATCGACGCCGACGCGACCTATCCGACGACGGAGGTGAATCTCGCGCCCGGTTCCGTCCTCGTGCTCTACACCGACGGGCTCATCGAGTCCCCCGGTGTCGACATCGAGGACGCCCTCGCCGAACTGGGGCAGCGGCTCGCCGAGGCCGGGGACCTGCCGTTGGAGGAGATCGCCGATGTCCTCGTGCGGCACAGCGCGGCGGCGCGGGAGCGGATCGACGACGTGGCGCTGCTTCTGCTGCGGGCCCGGGAGCCGGGACTGAAGTAACTGACGTGCGCGCAGGGCGGTCCGGCCCTCCCGCCGGAGGGCCGGACCGATCCACCGCCGACCTGATGGAAGGGGTCGGATCAGTGGTTCGAGGTGAGCGAGGAGCCGTCGTCGGCGCCGGTGCCTGTGTCCTGGCCGGTGCCGCTCTGGTCCTCGCCGGTGCCACTGGCGTCGGTCGCGGACGGGTCGACAGCGCCGGACTGGTCACCGGTGCCGTCGGTCGCGTTCGGGTCGACAACGCCGGACTGGTCGCCCGTGCCATCGGTGGCCGACGGGTCGGCCGCGGTCGCCGACGGGTCCGCCGTGGCGGTGTCGTC
>NZ_JAWOAI010000751.1:0-3659 GCF_033194735.1 Streptomyces sp. W16 | reverse complement strand
CGACCCGGCGCACGGTCGCGTTGCGCGGGATGAACGCGAGCTGGGCCGGTACCGCGCCGGGCAGCGCCAGCGAGGTGAGGCGCTTGCGCTTGAAGTAGCGCCAGCTGTGGCCGTCGAGCCGCCGGGTCAGATAGGCCTCGGCGGCCGGGCGCAGGTTCGGGTAGATCTTCGGCTGCATCGCGTAACCGACCGCCTGGACAAGCTCGTTGAGCACCGCCACGGCCATGCCCTCGCGCTGCTCGGTGACCGCCGCACGGTCGGTCAGCTCGGGCACCAGCGCGTCGACGATCGTCACCGGCACCCGGTTGCTGTTCTCGTACGGCGTCAGCCGGTCCAGCAGTGTGGACGTGCCGATGCGGGCGACCGGCAGGCCGTACAGCGCGCCCGCGGTGAGCAGGGCCGTGGAGAAGCAGCCGACGACCAGGACGGGCCGCAGCCGCTGGTAGAGGACCTCGGCGAGGACCGGGGTGTCGAGGACCGTGAGGTCGGCGCCGAGCTTCTCCGCCTCCTGCTCCAGCGCTCGCGACCAGCGGGCCGGTGCCGAGGGGTGCGGCTTGAACACCACACGCGTGTGGCCGAGTTGGACCACGCCTTTGAGCATCCGGACGTGCAGCTCCTCTTCCTCCTCGGCGGTGAGGATGTCGAGCGCGGAGAGGTACTGGCCGAGCAGCAGGGCGGGTTCGTCGGGCAGCGTGGGCAACTCGTCGGCGGTGTCGCCGAGTTCGGCCAGCACCTTGACGAAGGCGTCGGTCGGGACGATCTCCGGCCCGACGCCGAACTCGGTGAGCAGCAGCGGGGTGAGGCCCGGGACCAGGTCCAGGTGGAGCAGCCGGTCCACCCGGGTGCCGACCAGCGGGTCGATCTTGTTGCGGGTCGGGCCGTAGCTCATCAGGCCGTCGGCGTAGACGGTGACGGGGGCGCCGGTGAAGATCTGGGAGACGCCGAGCGCCGGGTTGACCTGGATCGACTCGACGACCAGTTCCACCTCGTCGTCGCCGAGGTTCCACAGGAGCCGCAGATGCCGCTCCCACAGCGGGACGTCGTCGAGGCGGGGGGACCAACCGCCGGGGTGGAAGGGGGAGATGGTCTCGTTCCACGACAGTACGTCGTCGAAGCGTTCCCGCAGCCGCTCGAAGCCGGGCGCCTCGTCGAGGCCGGGTGTGGTCTCGGGGGTCGCCGCGTTGTTGCAGACGAGGAGGATGCGGCGGTCGGCCGGGCGGAAGGAGTCGGAGTCGAGGGCGGCGGCGAGCGTGGCGGTGCCGTAGAGCGTCGACGCCAGGAAGATCTGAGTGGTCACGCGGCGGCCCCCGCGGCGGCGGGACGGCGGCGCAGCCGGCGCAGCCTCGTCGCGCGCTGGATGTCCATGGAGTCGAGCGCCTCGTCCACCACGTCCTGTGGCATGCGTCGCAGGGCGACGGCGCTCATCGACTTCAGTTTTCTCGCCACCGCCGGCTCGAACCTTTCGATGGATCCCAGATGATGGGAAATGATTGCGCAATATGTACGGACGGCCTTGGGGAGCAGTTTGTCCGCGTCCCGGTCCTGCGCCGTCTCCTCGATTACCTGGTCGAATGCGCGAATGAAATCGAGCTGGCGGACATCCCCGATCTGGGTGAGCGAGGAGGCGACCCCGCGTCGGTAGAAGACGCCGAGCAGGCTCACCGCGGCGAACGACTCCGCCTCCCGGTGCAGCTTCCAGATCCACGGCCGGTCCTCGGCCGTGCGCAGCCCGTCGGTGAAGTGGAGCAGGCCGCGGTCGACCAGCCGGCGGTGGTAGACCCCCGCCCAGGCGTACGCGTAGTCGACGGAGGTGGACCGGTCGGCGGGCAGGATCGCCTCGCGCGGATTCATCACGACCCCGCGCCTGCCGTGCGGCACGCGGTTGATCGTGCGGGCCCGCGCGGTGCACTGGACATGGTCCGTGCGCACGAAGTCGCAGCCCAACTCCTCGATGGCGTCCACCAGTTGGGGGAAGTAACCGGGAGCGAGCCAGTCGTCCCCGTCGAGGAACGTCAGATACTCCCCCCGGGCCTTGTCGATCCCGGTGTTGCGCGCGGTCGCCAGACCTCCGTTCTTCTCGTGTCGGACATGCACCGCTCCTGGCAACTCGCGCTCCGCGCGCGCGAGAATGTCCGGTGTCCCGTCGCGCGAGCAGTCGTCGACGAGAATGAATTCGAAGTCCGCGCGCGCGTTCGCCCGCAGGCTCCTGAGCGTGTCGGGTGCGTATTGCTGCACGTTGTAGAACGGCACGATGACGGAGAGCTTGACCACGCAGACGACGTTAGGTGGCGGCCCGGCATCCGTCTTTACCTTCACCTTGATATTGGATGAACGGCGCGTGGCGAACCTATGAAGCGGGTTGGATTTCGCGCCCCGGGAGCCCTGATTCGCCATTCGGCGGTGTGCTGTTAACCGTCTGTTGCCTTCTGGTTGGGCCGAACAACGGAATGGCTTCCTAGCGTCTTCGGTGTGCCAGCAAGTGCAACGCAGACCCTGCGAGTAGCCGTCCTCGCGGATTCCGACACCCGGTGGAAATGGGGTTCGCTCACCGCGAACCGCATCGCTCCGCCGAATTCGGACATCTCTTTGGACGGGTACCTCCTGCGGGGTCGTGCCACCCCAACAGCCCGCCAGCTGAAGGAAGTCGGCGTCACCGCGGACACCCTCCGCGAGGTGACCGCCGTCGAGTTCCTGCGCGCCATGGAACAGAAGTCGTACGACATCCTCGTCCTCTCCCTCGTCGGCGGCGGGGTCCAGGCGATGCTGCACGGTCTGGCCCGCGCCTGGGACGGACGCGCCGAGCGCCCTGTGGTCGTCACCGGCTATGTCGGCGTCGTCTACGAGAAGCTCGCCGACGGCCTGCTGCTGCGGCACGGCGCGGACCTCGTCCTCGCCAACTCCCGCCAGGACGCGGACCGTTTCCGGGAGGTCTACGACGGGGTCGGCGCCGACTCCTCGGCGGTGACCGAGGTCGCCCTGCCGTTCCTGGGCGGGGGCGCCTACACCGGCGAGCACGACCCGTACACGGTGGTCTTCGCGGTGCAGCCCTCGGTGCCCGACAACCGCAGGGACCGCAATTACCTGCTCGACCGGGCAGTTCAGCACGCGCGGCTCCACCCGAACCGCGAGGTGCTCCTCAAGCTGCGCTCCAAGCCCGGCGAACACACCACGCACATCGAGGAGTTGCCCTACCAGAAGCTGGTCCAGGGCAAGGACCTGCCCGCCAACTTCAGCCTCGTGTACGGGCACATGGGCGAGGTGCTCGACCGCACCGACCTCCTGGTGACCGTCAGCTCGACGGCCGCCCTGGAGTCCCTGCACCGCCGTATCCCCACCGTCGTGCTGACCGACCTCGGCGTGCGCGAGGGGCTTGGCAACCACCACTTCGTGGGCTCCGGGTGCCTCGCCTCCTGGGAGCAGCTCGACGCCGGGTACAAGCCGGTGCCGGACGCGGAGTGGGTGGCCCGGCAGGGGGTCGCCGCCGAGGGGTCGTACGAGACGGCCTTCGACGCGGCCCGGGAGCGGATCGCCAAGCTCCTGGCCGGCGGCGACATGCCCGCCCTCACCCCCTACTACACACCCGAGACCGCGCCCGGCTACCTGCCCGGCATCCTCGCCCGCCACCACCTCGGGCCGGACGGCACCCCGCTGCCCGGCGA
>NZ_JAWOAI010000750.1:0-3671 GCF_033194735.1 Streptomyces sp. W16 | reverse complement strand
CGCAGCAGGCCGTGCACTCCGCGGCACGCCGCTACGCGCCGGGAGTGGCCCGGCGCTTCAAGACCTTCGCCCTGCCTGCGCCTTGGTACTGGCCGGGCCCGGTACCCGCGTTCGTCGAGGAGCCGGCCGTGGCACCGGGCGCCCCCGCCGCCAAGGAGGAGTGGGGCGGGACCCCCTCGCTGGAGGAATGGCGGCACGGCGAGGAACGGCGTGAGGAGGGGCGCCGCGAGGAGCAGCGTGAGGAGTGGGGGCACCGCGAGGAACGCCGCGAGGAACAGCGCGAGTTCGGTGAGGAGCGTGGCTGGGAGCACGCCGAGGAGGAAGAGGAGGAGTGGGGACGCGCCGAGGAGGAGAGGCGCGCCCGGGAAGAGGGCTGGGGGCACGCGGAGGGGACGCACCACAACGGCCACCGTGAGGGCCACCACGAGGGCAACCACAACGGCCGTGCCCGGTCGGGTCGTTGGGTCCGGCAGGGCCGCAAGATCGTCATCATGGGGGCCTGACCGCCATGGACCTGCGGCCGGCAGCCACCGCGCTGCTCGAAGGCGAGGCCCGCGCTCTGCTGACCCGTCTGAACCGGGTCAAGCCGTTCGCACTGCACGAGACCATGGTGCCTGCCGCCGCACCGTCCGCCGCCGCCCAGAGCGCGATCGAGCGCTTCCTCAGGGAGGGGCGGAGCAGGCTCCGGAATCGGGTCGGCGCGTATCTGGAGTGGCTGGCAGGGCCGGGCGGCGACCAGGAGCCCGAGTGGCAGCAGCACCAGTTCTCGTTGCTGCGCTGGGAGTTCAACTCCGTACTGACCCACTTCGACGTCTTCTCGGAAGCCGTCACCCAGCGCAGCGAGCACGACGTCGGGGTGCAGCTCGCCGGGCTGGACGTCGCGGCGGTCGACGCGCTCATCACGCCGGGCACTCCGCTCGCCGACCCGCCGCCCATCATCTGCTACCTCGCCCGCGGGCCGGGCGGCGCGATCCGCCGGGTGCACACCCGCATCCCCGGCGGCGGTCGCAGCCCGGTCTCACTGATCCGGATCCCCCGCGAACGCATGGTGGGGTACGGGATCGGCTCGTCCCTGGTCCACGAGGTCGGGCATCAGGCGGTCGCCCAGCTCGGGCTCCTCGGATCGCTGCGGCCCGTGTTGTACGACATCGAGCGGCACGCGGGTACGGCGGCCGAGCGGTCGGCGTTCCGCTACTGGGGGCTGACCCTCTCCGAGGTGCTCGCGGATCTCTTCGCCGTGGGAAAGCTCGGCATCGGCGGCACCCTGGGTCTGATGGCCGTGGTGAGTCTGCCGCGCCGGCTGGTGCTCGCTCCGGCCCTCGACGACCCCCATCCGTTCCCCTACATCAGGGTCCGGCTCAGCTGCGCCATGGGCGACGCCCTGTACCCGCATCCGCAGTGGCGGCAGCTGAGCGCGCTGTGGGCCACGCTCTATCCGCCGCACCGCGCCCCGCGGGAACTGCGCGAGCTGACCGCGCTCCTCGAACGGTCCATGCCCCGCTACGTCCGGCTGCTGGTGGGCCACCGTCCGCCCTCGCTGAGCGGGGCCCGGCTGGCCGACCTGATGCCCCGCTCCAGCCGTACCCCCGCGCTGCTGCTGGCCCGCTACCGACGCTGGATACGGCAGCCGGACCAGCTGCGCACCGCGCCGCCCACGCTGGTCCTGGCGGTCCTCGGCCAGGCAAGGGCCGCATCGCTGATCACACCGGAGGAGGAGAGCCGCCTGCTGGGGGAGCTGATCACCCATTGGGCACTCTCCAGCACCCTCGACGCATTGAACGCCGTGTCCGCGCCGCGGGGGGCGACCAGCCACGACGGCGCCGCAGAAAACCGACAACCCATACCCGCCCATCCAGCGGAGCGCACACGTTGAGGAGGCCGTCATGGCCACGATCGAAGCACGGCCCCAGCAGATCCAACAGGGCGGACGCGTCTCGCTGTTCGCCACCTCCAGCCAGTCGAACCCCACCGTCACCTGGGAAGTCCTCGGCTTCGGCCCGCTGCCGAGCGACCCGCAGGAACCCGCCCGCGCCGTCTGGGACGTCCCCGGCGACCAGCAGCCCGGCGCGTACACCGCCCGGGTGACGTTCCGCAGCCAGGGTGTCGCGGACGACGTGGGCACCGCCGACCTCACCGTGCAGGTGCGGCCGTTCGCCGCCGGCGACAGCATCAACGTCCAGCTGCGCAGGGCGGGTTCGGACCCGACGGACGACCAGGCCCTGTGGACGGCGATCCGCCGCTCCACCGACCGGATCTCGTTCAACGAGTACAGCGCGTTCATCGACCCGATCATGTGCAACGTCGCACCGCTGCCGGGCGCCCGCGAGCCCCGCAAGCAGATCGGGCCGCGCGCCCTGGCGTACCCCGGCGTGGACGCGTACCGCCTGCTGAAGGTCGCCACCGAGGTGTTCCTGATCGTGCGGTGCGGGGTCCTCGTCGACAGCAACGATCTGACGTCCCCGTTCGAGGGGGTCGATCTGGAGGAGGAGCGGCGCCGGTACGGCGAGTCGGGCGACGTGGACGGCGACGCCTTCGGGCGGGCCATCCAGCAGCGCTGGCTGCGCTACATCTCGGCCAACTCACCGGGTGAACGCCGCCCGGACGAACAGGACTTGGCGCTGCTGCCCTACCTCGGGGTGATCCGGCTGAAGCTGGGCGAGCTGGCGATCACGGACGCGGACAAGTTCGGTGTGGAGTGCTTCGGCATCCTGCGCGACAAGCTGACCTTCCCCTGCTTCCTCGAACTGATCTGGTCGTACTGGCACGAGGAGGGCATGCTGGTCCGCTCGACCGAGGCGATCGCCGCGCGCTTCCAGAACGTGCACGGCCCCGGCGACTACGACCCGCTGGCCCATGTCGACATCGATCCGCTGCGTGCCCTCAGTCAGCTGATGTGGGGCTATGTGCAGGACGAGCAGAGCCGACTGTCACCGCTGCGCCGGGCCTACGAGTACGACCACCAGTACGGGGTGACCCAACTGGCGCCGGGCGGACCGCCGATCAGGCCGGTGGACAGCCGTCCGCGGTTCCTGGAGGCCTTCCACACCCTGTTGAGTCTGACGTCCGTCTTCTTCCGCGAGGACGACGACACCACGATCATCGCGGACGGCTTCCCGATCCTCAACGCGCTCAAGGACGTCCATCTGCTGCTGACCGAGGGACAGCACAACCAGTACGGCGACCTGCCCTGGACCGCCCGCCAGGAGATGCTCATGGAGGAGTGGCTGCTGGCCCGCCCGGAGATGCGCGAGTTCCTGCCCGGCCGCACGATGGTCGCCTACCCCGAGCAGTGGATGGACCGCGTCGACACCATGAAGCGGCTCCAGGGCTGGACCCCGGACACCGTCATCCACTTCCGCGACCTCGGCCGGTTCGGCGAGCAACTGCTCCTGGCGATCCGCTACGGCAACTGGAACGCGGTCAACGACCGTACCCAGGCGGCGAACTGGGCCCGCTACTGGCGCTCGGAGATCCAGGGGTACCTGCACTCGTACCGCTCGGTGACCGGAGTGGACCTCGGTCTGGAGCGTACGGACGGGCGCATCGACGCCACCATGCCCGCCGTACATCTGCGTCGCAGGCTGCTGGAGCAGCAGGGCCGGCACGCCGTCGGCGCGGGCTCCGACCAGCGGGGCGCGCGACAGCTGGGCCGTGCGGAGTCCAGGGAGCAG
>NZ_JAWOAI010000749.1:0-3652 GCF_033194735.1 Streptomyces sp. W16 | reverse complement strand
CGCCGATCCCGGCCACCGCGAGCACCTTCATCGCGGTGTCGCCTCCCCCGCCGCTCCCCGTCACGGCCGCCGCGCGGTCCTGCGAGGTGACGTCGAAGACGTTCCGGGGTTCGGACCGCCCCGCGTACCCGGGCCCCGAGTGCGCGGTGCCGGCGACGCGCACGTGCAGCGTCACCGGGAACGGCCCCTGGCCGAAGTCGTCGGCCACCTGCGCGGCGAGGTGCACGACGAGGTAGTACGACCCGGCGAAGCGCATCCCGCTCTGGTGGTCGACGACGAAGTAGCGGTTGCGGTACTCGACGGGCGGCAGGGCTTCGAGGGCGGCCGATCTCGGACTGCCCTGATAGCCGACGCCCGCCTCGTCGACGGAGGCGCGCACGGGGTTGTAGAGCGCCAGGTCCAGCGCACGGCTCACATAGCCGCTGCCGGCGTCCGAGGCCTCCAGGTCCGCGGTGACCGAGAGCTGCTGGCCCCAGTCGACCGGCACCTTGTAGAAGAGGGTCCCGCCGGGTGTGATGTCGCCCCGCCACACGCCCTGTCCGACGGCCACCGCCCCGGCGAACCCCGAGCCGCCCGCACGACTCCGGGCCTCCCCCGTGACGGGCTCGGGCGACGCGGAGTTCCAGTCCTGGGGCGCGTCGGACGTGCCGGCCCGGTCGAGTGACGGTTCCGACACCACGGTGAGTTCCAGACCCCAGGTGTCCGGCGAGGAACCCGACGCGTCGACGCGTTCGACGATTAGGTAGTACTGCCCGCCCCCCTTGCACAGCGCCCTGCCCGTCTCCCGCGCGGCCCAGGCGGCCACGGGGTGCGGGCTCCTGCTGGCGCCGAAGGTGGCGCTCTCGTGGGTGCAGCCGGTGCCCGCGGAGTTCCGCAGCGACACCCTGATCCCGTCGGTGGCGGCGACCGTGGTGCCGACCGGGGGCACGGCGGTGACGGAGACATAGACGTCGGACACGGCGTCGAGAGTGAGGCCGTAGTAGAAGGCGGCGCCCTTCGGAAGGGAACTCCGGTACGTCCCACCGGATTTCAGGCCTACGACGTCGCCCGTACCGGTCACGCCGTTGACGACCCGGTCGCCCTTGTCGTAGCCGTAGGAGCCCGACGCCCCGACCGCGGTGGCGGGCTGTCCGGCCAGGGCCGCGGTCGCACACAGCACGGCGACGACGACACCGACCCGTCGTACGACACCGAGGCGTCGCGCAACTCCGACGGGTCGTACGGCCGCCCCGGCAACGGGCTTACGGCCGCCCTGCGCTCGCGTCCGCCACCACGCCGTACGCCGCCGCCCCATCACGCGCCACCCCTCGTCGTTGCTCCGGACGTGGCCCATCCTGCCCCGCACGCGCGCGTGGCATCCCGGCAATTCGTCCGAGCGTCCGAAACGCCCGGGTCGTGGGGGACGTAACCGCGTTCGCGCGCAGGCGCAACACAAAGCCCCGACCGCCAGGCGGTCGGGGCGTGCTCAGAACTGGATCTCGGTACTCACGAACCCGTGGGCACGGAGTCGGTCGCCTCCGTCCACAGATCCTGCTCGGCGCGATCCGCCTGGATCTGGCGGTACACGAGGAGCCCGCCGATGGCGGCCAGTGCGACCAGGAGAAGCTTCTTCACCGCGCGACCTCGTCTTTCTTTGACGTAGGGGACCTCTGTCGCCCGACTATACACACCGACCGATACCGATCGGTGACCTGCCTCCGCGGCCAACTCCCGCCCGGGACAGCGCAGTAGAAGCGGATGGAACCGCTCCGATCGGAGGGTGATCACATCTCCACGGACCGTTAATTTGGCCCCTATCCCTCCTGTTCCTTCACTTTTCGGTGCTCTTGCACCCATCCGAGTGGTGTTCATCAGAACATCGACGCGCCACGGGCGCCGGTCCCACACTTCGCGGCCCCCATACACATCATGAGGAAAGTACGCAAATCGCCCAACCTGAAAGTGAGGGGCCATGACCCAGATCAAGGTCATGAAGCTGTGGACCGCCTTCGTCACCGCCTTCATCGCTCTGTGCACCGCGCTCGGACTCATCACGATCACCGCGACGGCCGCCAGCGCGGCGACGCCCCAGGCCGAGGCGACCGGCACCAGCGCCACCGCGCAGCCGGCGGCACCGACGATCTCCCCCTGGTCCTTCACCAGGTCCCTGCCCCCCACGATGAAGCAGCGCATCCGGGCCGAGGCCCACGGCAAGTCCCCCAGCTGCCGCCACCGCCCGCCGGCGGACACGGACGAGGCCACGGACACCGCCGACTCCGTCGAGCCGGACCACACCGAGCAGACGGCACTCCTGGCGGCCCCCCTCCAGCACTGACGCCCGGCACGCGCCACCTCATCCACCCACCGCCCCGACATCTCTGACACAGCGGCGAACTTGCGTACAACGCTTCAGAGAAGACCCTGAAGACCCCCGGCCCGTCGCGGCCGGGGGTCTTTCACTGCTGCCGGCCGTCGGCTACGACCTCGGCAAACTGACGAGCTTCATTTGAGGCCGGTGAAGTACGCCTCCGGGGGGACAGCGGGCCCGGCCGCGTAATTCTCCCAGCGCGAACGAGGGACTGTTCCCAGGCCAATAGAGGGTGCTGAGACGCCCCTCGGAGTAGGGCAGCTGGTACGCCGGCCTCGAAGGGGAACGGCGGGTGGGCCGGGAGTTGGCGCGTCTCTCCCCTCGTGACTGGCGCATCCTGCACGGCGTACCCAAGAGCAACGGTGGTGACATCGACCACTTGCTGATCGGCCCCGGCGGAGTGTTCAGCATCAACACCAAGTGCCACCAGGGCGCCTCGGTCTGGGTGGGCGACACCGTGGCCAAGGTCAACGGGGGCCGGCCGACCCCGTATGCCAGGGCGAGCAAGGCGGAGGCGACCTACGTCCAGGGCGTGTTGGAGCGGCACTGCGGCTTCCCCGTCCCGGTGGAACCGGTCCTCGTCTTCGTCGGCGTGACCTCACTGCACCGCGCCGCGACGCAGTACACCGTGCGGATCCACCAGGAGCGAGAGGTGTCGGTGTCGGCCGTAGACGCCAAAAACCCCCAACCATGACCGGTTGGGGGTCTTCGTGCTGGTGGGGCTAACAGGATTTGAACCTGTGGCCTCATCCTTATCAGGGATGCGCTCTAACCAACTGAGCTATAGCCCCGCCGCGCTGTGCGGAGTGTGTCCCGCGCGCTGACTCCTGAAGATTAGCGCACGACACGGGCAGTCCCAAAATCGATAGTCACAGGACCGCCGACGGAGGTTTCAACCCCCGTTTCCCCGACTTCTCACTCGTCCTCGGCGAGCGTGAGCTCGATGCCGCCGACGAAGCCCGCGGAGAGGTTGTAGATGAAGGCGCCGAGGGTCGCGAGGGCGGTGGCGAGGACGACGTCGATGACCGCGATGATCCCCGAGAACGTCAGGACATGCGGGAGGGACAGGAAGGACTGCAGGTCGAAGCCGTTCGACTCGTTCGAGCCGGTCGCCTCCGAGATCGTGCCGCCGACCGTCGAGAAGACCCCCATCGCGTCCATGACCATCCACAGCACCGCGGACGCCACGACCGTGCAGATGCCCAGCGCGATGGAGAGCAGGAAGCTGACCTTCATCACCGACCACGGGTCGGCCTTGGCCACCCGCAGCCGCGCCTTGCGGGTGCGCGGCGCGGTGCGCGCGCC
>NZ_JAWOAI010000748.1:0-3690 GCF_033194735.1 Streptomyces sp. W16 | reverse complement strand
CCAGCGCGGCCGGCCGGTCCAGCGCCTCGTCCACCCGGCACAGCAGCCGTGCCACGGCCCCCGCGAAGAGCGCCGAAGCGTGCACGGACGTACGGAAGTGCCCGGCGGGTCCCTCGGGCCTCCGGTAGAACCCCTCGGGCCCGTAGAGGGCGTTCTCGGCCGCCGCCCGCCAGCCGCGCCACCCGGCCGCAGTGTCGTCCGTCACGGGGCCAGATTAAGTGCACAGGACAACCGGGCCTCCACCTTGGGGAGTACGCGGGGCGTATACGGATCGATCCTCCGGTTGACCCCCGCACACTTCGCGCATCCCTACGCTGGGTTACGTGCAGCGCCTCTACGACTTCCTCCGCAGACACCCGACATGGGTCGACACCTTCTGGGCTGTCTTCCTGCTGGGGCTGAGCGGCGTGAGCATCGCGAGTACCAGCTACGTGTCGGACCGGCACGGGACGGCTCAGGGCGCGATGGCGGTCTCGGCCGTCATGTGTGTGGCGATCGCGCTGCGCCGCCGCTGGCCGGAGAAGATGCTCGTCCTGGTCCTGGCGACGGGGCTCGCTCAGCTGGTCCTCGACATCGAGCCCGTGGCGGCCGACTTCGCCATGCTGGTGATCGTCTACACGGTCGCCGCGATCGGGGCCCGCTTGGCCTCCCGCTTCGCCCTGGCGACCGGTCTGGTCGCGGCGACCCTGTCGCAGATCCGCTGGCCACAGGGGCACACCAGTTCCGCCGGTCTGATCGCGATCGCGGTCTTCCAGACAGTGCCGTTCGCGCTGGCCTGGGTGCTGGGCGACTCGATGCGCACCCGCCGCGCGTACTTCGCGCAGCTGGAGGAGCGCGCCGCCCGGCTGGAGAAGGAGCGCGAGGCGCAGGCGAAGGTCGCGGTCGCCGCCGAACGCGCCCGGATCGCCCGCGAGCTGCACGACGTGGTCGCGCACAACGTGTCGGTGATGGTGGTCCAGGCCGACGGCGCCGCCTACGTCCTGGACTCCGCGCCGGACCAGGCGAAGAAGGCCCTGGAGACGATCTCCTCCACCGGCCGCCAGGCCCTCGCCGAGATGCGCCGCCTGCTGGGCGTGCTGCGCACCGGCGAGCACAAGGAGGCCGGCGAGTACGTTCCGCAGCCGGACGTCGAGCAGATCGACGACCTGGTCGAGCAGTGCCGTACGTCCGGACTGCCCGTCGACTTCAAGGTCGAGGGCACCCCGCGCCCGCTGCCCAGCGGCGTCGAGCTGACGGCGTACCGGATCGTGCAGGAGGCGCTCACCAACACCCGCAAGCACGGGGGGCCGAACACGGGCGCCAGCGTGCGGCTGGTGTACTTCGACGACGGTCTCGGGCTGCTCGTCGAGGACGACGGCAAGGGCGCCCCGCACGAGCTGTACGAGGAGGGCGGCGCCGACGGCCAGGGGCATGGTCTGATCGGTATGCGCGAGCGGGTCGGCATGGTCGGGGGCACCCTGGACGCGGGCCCCCGCCCGGGCGGCGGGTTCCGCATCAGCGCCCTGCTGCCGCTGAAACCCGCGCACTGATCTCTCGTACGCCGATTACTGACACCTGTAACGAATTGTTGGAAGGCCTGTTGAACGGCCTCAACCTGTTGAATGAATTGTTGAACGATCCTGCTGACGGAACGGAAGAGGACCCGATGGCGATCCGCGTGATGCTCGTCGACGACCAGGTGCTGCTGCGCACCGGTTTCCGGATGGTGCTCGCCGCCCAGCCGGACATGGAGGTCGTCGCGGAGGCGGGCGACGGTGTCGAGGCCCTTCAGGTGCTGGCCGCGACCGCGGTCGACGTGGTGCTGATGGACGTCCGTATGCCGAAGCTGGACGGGGTGGAGACCACCCGCCGCATCTGCCAGGGTGACAACCCGCCGAAGGTGCTGATCCTCACCACCTTCGACCTCGACGAGTACGCCTTCTCCGGGCTGAAGGCCGGCGCCTCTGGGTTCATGCTCAAGGACGTGCCGCCCGGTGAACTCCTCACCGCGATCCGCTCCGTGCACAGCGGGGACGCGGTGGTGGCGCCCTCGACGACCCGCCGGCTCCTGGACCGCTTCGCCCCGATGCTGCCCTCCGCCGGCAAGGAGCCCCAGCACAAGGAGCTGGAGCGGCTCACCGAGCGCGAGCGCGAGGTCATGATCCTCGTCGCCCAGGGGCTGTCCAACGGCGAGATCGCGGCCCACCTGGTGCTCTCCGAGGCGACCGTGAAGACCCATGTCGGCCGCATCCTGACCAAGCTCGGCCTGCGGGACCGGGTGCAGGTGGTCGTCCTGGCGTACGAGACGGGGCTGGTGCGGGCCGGCGGGCACGGCTGAGGAGACCGCCGACGGATCTACGGCGCTCCGGGACCGCCGTGCCGTCAGGCGCCGCGCTCTGGGACTGCCGTGCCGTCAGGCGCCGCCTACCTGAGGATGCCCTCCAGGAAGTCGCTGCCCAGGCGGGCCACCATCGTGACGTCCAGCTGGTGCAGGACGTAGCGGCCGCGGCGGCGGGTGGTGATCAGGCCGGCCCTCTTCAGGACGCCGAGGTGGCGGGATATCTCGGGGGCGGTCATGCCGTGCACCTGGGTCAGCTCGCTGGTGGTGAACGCGGTGCGGGCCAGGCTGCGGCACAGGCGCATGCGGACCGGGTGGGACAGGGCGGTCATCCTCAGGGTCAGCTGCTCCAGGGAGGTCGGCGCGGCGAACTTGGGCGACCCCACGGGGTAGTGCACGACGGGCTGCCAGCCGTACCGGTACAGGACCGTCAGATGCGGCCAGCCCAGGCTGGTGGGGACCAGGAGGAGGCCGCCGTCCTGGGTCGCAGTACGACCGGTGCCGAGTTTGTCGACCGTAATGCGGGTGGCCCTCTCGTCGAGCGTCACCGCGGTGGACATCGACGTCAGCGCCTCCGCCAGGCCCTTGTGCCGCAGGAGGTCAGTCTTGTGGCGGGCGTCGGCCGCGAGCTGGTGCTGCATCCGGGACCAGGTCTCCGCGAAGAACGCCTCGTCGCAGTCCTCCAGGAACTGCCGCAGCCAGGCCCTGGTCCGTGGCGGATCGGCCAACAGCCGCTCGGTGAACGCCAGTTGACGCGGACCACGGGTCGCGGCCTGCTCCAGGGCGCGCAGCCTGATCGTGGCGTCCGAGAGCGGGCCGGGTCCGCCGGTGCTGTAGGTGATGGCGCAGGTGGTGAACTCCAGCGCCGCGTCCACGAACTGCTCGTCCGTCAGCTTGTCCACCAGGTCCAGCTCTTCGGCGAGGGTGGCCCCGGGGAGCGTGCTGCGGCCGGGGATGCCCGCGCACGGCAGGAACAGGTCGGAGAACGTCGACCGCCACAGGAAGTCCGCCTCGCACATCCGGTCGGCCAGATGCGGGTCGAGCCGGGCGGTGACGCCGGTCACCCAGCCCTGGAGGCCGGGATGGTGACCCGGCTCGGACATCGCGTGCAGCGCCATGCACAGCTCGCCCAGGGGCGAGGGCGCGAAGACGACCTGCTCCTGCCGCAGCCCCGTGATGTCGATGTGCACGCTCATCTCCCCATCGTGCACCCCGCCACTGACAACGCCACCCTCGATTGACGGCGCCCGTCAATCGACGCGACAGCCGTCGGGCGGCGGCGCAGCCTGGAGACATGAGCGTCACCCAGCAGTACTTCCTCGACACCTACCGCGCCCAGCGGCTCGGCGAGGCCCCGCCGCCCCCGCCCGGCG
>NZ_JAWOAI010000747.1:0-3713 GCF_033194735.1 Streptomyces sp. W16 | reverse complement strand
CGGCCGCACAGTCCTCGCGGTGACCGCGACCGGCCGCGAGGCGGAGGACCTGGCAGCCGCCCTGCGCTCACTGCTCCCGGCGGACGGCGTCGTGGAGTACCCCTCCTGGGAGACCCTTCCGCACGAGCGCCTCAGCCCGCGCAGCGACACCGTGGGCCGTCGCCTCGCCGTGCTGCGCCGCCTGGCCCACCCGAGGGACGACGACCCGGAGACGGGCCCGGTCTCCGTCGTCGTAGCGCCGGTGCGGTCCGTGCTGCAACCGCAGGTCAAGGGTCTCGGAGACCTGGAGCCGGTCGCCCTGAGATCCGGCCAGTCCGCCGACCTGAACGCGATCGTGGACGCGCTCGGCGCCGCCGCCTACGCGCGCGTGGAGCTCGTCGAGCGGCGCGGCGAGTTCGCCGTACGCGGCGGCATCCTGGACGTGTTCCCGCCCACCGAGGAACACCCCCTGCGCGTCGAGTTCTGGGGCGACGACGTCGAGGAGATCCGCTACTTCAAGGTGGCCGACCAGCGCTCCCTTGAGGTCGCCGAACACGGCCTGTGGGCACCCCCCTGCCGTGAACTCCTGTTGACGGAAGACGTCCGCACGCGCGCGCGTGCCCTCGCCGAAGCACACCCCGAACTGGGCGAGCTGCTCGGCAAGATCGCCGAGGGCATCGCCGTAGAGGGCATGGAGTCCCTTGCCCCGGTGCTCGTCGACGACATGGAGCTGCTGCTGGACGTGCTGCCCAAGGGCGCGATGGCCGTCGTATGCGATCCGGAGCGGGTACGCACGCGTGCCGCCGATCTCGTAGCCACTTCGCAGGAGTTCCTGCAGGCCTCCTGGGCGGCCACCGCGGGTGGCGGCGAGGCGCCCATCGACGTCGACGCGGCCTCCCTGTGGTCCATCGCGGACGTACGGGACCGGGCGCGCGAGCTGGACATGATGTGGTGGTCCGTCTCGCCGTTCGCGGCCGATGAAGAGCTCGACGCGGACACGCTCAAGCTCGGCATGCACGCGCCCGAGACCTACCGCGGCGACACCGCGAAGGCCCTCGCCGACACCAAGGGCTGGCTCGCCGACGGCTGGCGCACGGTCTTCGTCACCGAGGCCCACGGCCCCGCCGCCCGCACCGTCGAGGTCCTCGGCAGCGAGGGCGTCGCGGCCCGCCTGGAGACGGAGCTGGGGGAGATCGCCCCCTCCGTAGTGCACGTGGCGACCGGCTCGATCGACTACGGCTTCGTCGATACGGCACTGAAGCTCGCCGTCCTCACGGAGACCGACCTCTCCGGGCAGAAGGCCGCCGGCAAGGACGGCGTCCGGATGCCGGCCCGCCGCCGCAAGACCATCGACCCGCTCACCCTGGAGGCGGGCGACTACATCGTCCACGAGCAGCACGGTGTGGGCCGCTACATCGAGATGGTGCAGCGCACGGTGCAGACCGCCACGCGCGAGTACCTGGTCGTCGAGTACGCCCCCGCCAAGCGCGGCCAGCCCGGGGACCGGCTGTACATCCCCACCGACCAGCTGGAGCAGATCACCAAGTACGTCGGCGGCGAGTCCCCGACCATGCACCGCCTCGGCGGCGCCGACTGGACGAAGACCAAGGCGCGCGCCAAGAAGGCCGTCAAGGAGATTGCGGCCGACCTCATCAAGCTGTACTCGGCCCGGATGGCCGCCCCGGGGTACGCGTTCGGCGCGGACACGCCCTGGCAGCGCGAGCTGGAGGACGCCTTCCCGTACGTGGAGACGCCCGACCAGTTGACGACCATCGCCGAGGTCAAGGACGACATGGAGAAGTCGATCCCGATGGACCGGCTGGTCTGCGGCGACGTCGGCTACGGCAAGACCGAGATCGCCGTCCGGGCCGCCTTCAAGGCCGTACAGGACGGCAAGCAGGTCGCCGTCCTCGTCCCGACGACCCTCCTGGTGCAGCAGCACTTCGGGACGTTCACCGAGCGGTACTCGCAATTCCCGGTCAACGTAAGGGCGTTGAGCCGCTTCCAGACCGACACGGAGGCGAAGGCGACCCTGGAGGGCCTGCGCGAGGGCTCCGTGGACCTCGTCATCGGCACCCACCGCCTGTTCTCCTCCGAGACCAAGTTCAAGGATCTCGGCCTGGTCATCGTCGACGAGGAGCAGCGTTTCGGCGTCGAGCACAAGGAGCAGCTGAAGAAGCTGCGCGCCAACGTGGACGTGCTGACGATGTCCGCCACCCCGATCCCCAGAACCCTGGAGATGGCGGTCACCGGCATCCGCGAGATGTCGACGATCACGACGCCCCCGGAGGAGCGTCACCCTGTGCTGACGTTCGTCGGCCCCTACGAGGAGAAGCAGATCGGCGCCGCGATCCGCCGTGAACTCCTGCGCGAGGGCCAGGTCTTCTACATCCACAACCGGGTCGAGTCGATCGACCGCGCGGCGGCGCGTTTGCGCGAGATCGTCCCGGAGGCGCGCATCGCGACCGCCCACGGCCAGATGTCGGAGCAGTCGCTGGAGCAGGTCGTCGTCGACTTCTGGGAGAAGAAGTTCGACGTCCTGGTGTCGACGACGATCGTCGAGTCGGGCATCGACATCTCCAACGCCAACACGCTGATCGTCGAACGAGGCGACAACTTCGGCCTGTCGCAGCTCCACCAGCTCAGGGGTCGTGTCGGCCGGGGCAGGGAGCGCGGCTACGCCTACTTCCTCTACCCCCCGGAGAAGCCCCTGACGGAGACGGCCCACGAACGCCTCGCCACGATCGCGCAGCACACGGAGATGGGCGCGGGCATGTACGTGGCGATGAAGGACCTGGAGATCCGAGGAGCCGGAAACCTCCTGGGCGGCGAACAGTCCGGCCACATCGCGGGCGTCGGCTTCGACCTGTACGTCCGCATGGTCGGCGAGGCGGTCGCCGACTACCGCGCCTCCCTGGAGGGCGGGGTCGAGGAGGAACCGCCCCTGGAGGTCAAGATCGAGCTCCCGGTCGACGCCCACGTCCCGCACGACTACGCCCCCGGCGAGCGCCTGCGCCTGGCGGCCTACCGCTCCATCGCCTCCGCCAACACGGAGGAGGACATCAAGGCCGTACGCGAGGAACTCGTCGACCGCTACGGCAAGTTGCCCGAGCCGGTGGAGAACCTGCTGCTGGTGGCCGGCCTGCGCATGCTCGCCCGCGCCTGCGGTGTCGCCGACATCGTCCTCCAGGGCACGAACATCCGCTTCGCCCCGGTGGAGCTGCGCGAGTCCCAGGAACTGCGCCTCAAGCGCCTCTACCCGGGCACCGTCATCAAGCCGGCCGCCCACCAGGTACTGGTCCCGCGCCCGAAGACGTCCAGGGTGGGCGGGAAGCCGTTGGTGGGGCGGGAGTTGCTGGGATGGGTGGGGGAGTTCCTGGCGACGATCCTGGGGTCGTAACGGCGGCGTGAGGGCCTGGTGCGCCGCGCTCTTGGCGAGTCCGGCGGGGCGGGGGCACCCTTTGGGAAAAGTGTGACACCTCTTCGGAAGGTGTCACGCTTCTCCAGTTGTGTACAGGCGCCCGGTCCGCTGCCGGGGTCGGCCGACGGTATGTCCGGGGCGGGGCCGGGCCTGGCCTGATGTCCGGAGCGGGCTCGGGCCTGCCTACCTGAAGGCGCCCAACGGACTTTCGCGTACGGCGAGTTGAGCGGCGACAGCGAGCCCGCCCTGGTCCCCCCCCGCCCTGGTCACCCCCCGGCCCGGGTCACCCCCCGCCCGGGTCGCCCACCGCCCG
>NZ_JAWOAI010000746.1:0-3722 GCF_033194735.1 Streptomyces sp. W16 | reverse complement strand
GGGCCGTCGTGGAGCCGGGGCAATCGTGACAGTGAGGGGCGTTGATCAGCCGTTCGAGGGCGTACGGCCGAAGCAGCGCTCCAGCTCGTTCAGGTCGTAGAACTTGCTGCCCTTCGAGACGGGACGGCAGCCGGCCTTGAACGCGGTCTCCTTCTCGTTGTAGAGCATGCGCACGAGGTAGGCGTTGCCCTTGCGGTAGACGTCCCACTGGATGTTCGAGCCGAGCGGGGCGACGGAGGCGCCGCGCCACGGGTTGCTCGCGTAGGTGTACGGCTGGTCGGCCGTGACGGCCTTCGTGCTGCCGGGCAGGCCCATCAGCGCGGCCAGCGGGATGATCTCCTCGGCGTGGGTGAACCGGAGTTCGGCGCCCAGGTCGCTCGTGCCGTCGCGCTTGGCCTCGACCTGCTTGAAGAAGTCGTCGAGCAGGACGTCGGCCATCTTGTACGTGATGTCGCTGTCCGCGAAGCCCGGCCCCTTCTCGTAGAAGTCCTCGGCGTCGGAGATGTACCCGAACCAGTCGGCGTCGCGCGCCGAGATGTACCGGTCCATGCCCCAGCCCTTGCCGCCCGGGCTCTCCTCGCTCATCGCGGGGGCGATGGCGTACAGGTTGTAGACGGCCGTGGCGGCCTCGACGTCCGTGCCGATCGACGAGAACTCGCCCGCCGTGATCCGGTCCACGAACGCGGGCTTGAAGAGCTTCCTCAGTACGTCGCGGGCGGCGCGGTGGGTCTTCGGCTGGTCGGTGACGGTCTTGAGGGTCGTCGCGAGCCGCTGGTCGTTGGCGATGTAGTCGCGGTACGCGGCACCGCCGGCGGCCTTGTGGAAGTAGAGGAGGTCCTTGTCGGTACGGGTCGTGCCGATGAGGGAGGTGAGGTCGGGGTCGGTCTGCGCGAGCGCGGCTCCGTACAGATTGGCGCTGTCGACGGCACGCCCCTGCCCCGAACTGACGACGTCGATGGGCTCCTTGTCCTTCGCGATCGTCGCGAAGAGGGAGGGCAGCCGCTTGGCCGTCCGGGTGGCGGTGGCCTGGATCTCCGCCTTGCCGCGCGCGCTGAGGTTGCCGTACCCGATCGTGCTCATGGCGGCTTCGAGGGCCTGCGTCTTCGGCCCGAACTCCCGCCCCTTCGCGGTGAGCTGGCCCTCCGCCTCGGCCTTGTTCCACAGCGCGAGGATCAGGTCGCCGTCCGAGCCGTCGGTCGCGGAGCGCGATCCGTGCCGGGACACGTTCTCGGTGAAGACGGGGGTGAAGCCGGCCGGGGCCTTCTGGTACGAGCGGGAGTTCTGCTCCGGCGTGTACACGGCCTTCGTGCCGTAACTGTCGGTGTGGGCGTTGCCGCCGGGGGCGGCCTGGGCGGCGAACGGGGTGGCCAGCAGCGCGGCCGTGCCGAGGACCACGGCGGGGGTGACACGTCTCATGAGCTGCATGTTTCGCGGGGGACATGAACGCCGGGTGCACTCGGGATGACTCCCGGGGCTCGGCTTCCCGGCCGCGCGTCGGAAGCGGATCAGCAGGGCTTGCGGGCAGGGCGGGGCGGTTCGACCTGCCCGGTACCACTTCCTGATCCTGATCCTGATCCTGATCCTGGCCACGGACGAACGGCCCGCCGTGCAGAATGCACCGCATGTTCGGACCCGCGCCGCTCCAACGCCTGTCCCTGCCCGAGGAGTTCACCCTGCTGTCGTACGGGGAGAACGGCAGGGTGCCCAACTCCCGTCAGGCCGCGGCCGGTTGCGCGGCGGCGGAACTCGGTGAACTGGCCCTGCGGAGAAGGCTGTTGGTCAGGCCCAGGAAGACCCGGAAACTCGGCGTCGAGATCTACCGGCTCCGCGGCGAAATCGAGCTGTCTCCCAACACGCCCCACACAGGCCTGACTTGGGCGGACGACCTGCTGTCCGCCCTGTGGACCCGCACAACCGCCCTCGCCCCCCGCCCCCTCACGGTGACCCGCTGGCTCAGGGAACGCGGCCGGGAAGCACTCGCGCTGCACCCGAGCGCACTCACCGGGCGAGGCGTACTGCGCCACAGCCCCGGCACCCTCCTCACCAGAACACGCCACCACCCGGACACCGCCCTCCGCGGCGCGCTGATCGAAGGCGTCCGTGCCGTCCGCGCCGAACGGGTGCCGCTGGACGAACACATGCTGTTCCTCTGCGACTTGCTGGACGGCGCCGACCTGACGAAGGACTTCGGCCTCACCATGACCCGTCCCCAACGCCTCGAACGCGCCCGGGGCATCGGCGCGGCAGGGGCCCTCCCGGAAGCCCTGCGCGACACCAGCACCGTGCTGGGCTTCTCACTGCCGGCCCGGGAGGGCAGGACGATCACGGTCGGCGACTAACTGCCCTTCCGGGCCACCGCGCCGTAGATGCCGATGGGCGCGGCGTTCGGGTCGGGCGTTTCCTCGGGCCGCCAGTGGGTGACGCGGACCAGGCCCGGGTCGACGAGGGTGAAGTCGCCGAAGAAGTCCAGGACTTGGGCGTGGGTGCGCAGGTTCAGGGTGGCGGTGGCCCGGTTGTAGACGGACGCCGCCTCCTCGCGCTGGTCCTCGTGTACGTCACCGGTGGCGTGCGAGAGAACGAGATAGGAACCCGCCGGCAGTGCGTCGCGCAGGGTGGCGACGATGCCGTACGGGTCCCCGTCGTCGGCGAGGAAGTGCACGACGGCCACCAGCAGCACCGCCACCGGCCGGTCGAAGTCGATGGCCTTGCGGACCTCGGGGTGGTCGAGGATGGCGCGGGGATCGCGCAGGTCGGCCAGGATGACGGAGGTGTCGGTGCCCTCCATCAGGGCCATCGAGTGGGTGCTGACGATCGGGTCGTTGTCGACGTAGACGATCCGGGTGTCCGGGGCGACGGCTTGCGCGATCTGGTGCACGTTCGGCTCGGTGGGCAGCCCGGTGCCGATGTCGAGGATCTGCCGCACCCCGCCCTCCTCCACCACATGGCGGACGGCCCGGTGCATGAAGCGCCGGTTGGCCCGGACACCCTCCCGCACCTCGGGAGCGGCCTTGATGAACTGCTCGGCGGCGTCCCTGTCGACCGGGTAGTTGTCCTTCCCCCCGAGGAAGTAGTCGTACATCCGCGCCGGGTGGGGCTTGCTGGTGTCGATGATCAGTGGCTGGGCGCCACTGCCGTCCCCGCTGGGAGAGGTCATGAGGCCAGGCTCCGTCTTGGTGAGTGGCTGTCAGATCATCATCCTGGCATGCCGACGGTCGTCCGGACGACGACTCCGTCGGATCGGGAATTGACAAATTGGCTTGCGACATGTCCTCGGTGGATTTCTGGAACCGGGCGTTGTTTCTCTTGAATTAATTGACAGAAGGGGGCTGGTGTGGCCCTGGTAACTCCCTCTGGGAATAAGCTGGTTCATGGGAAAGGGGAATTGACAGGGGTCTGTTCGTTCCCTACGGTCCAAGCGTCAGTTCTTTATCGAGCGCACCCGAGGTTGTTTCTTCGTGCAGGCCACCTATCTGCCCGACCGGCATATGTTCGCCCTGTGGAATTGGCCCGGCCGAGCCGGGGGCGCCGCTCCGCCCGCCGATGACGTCGAGGCCGTCGCGCTGGTCGTCCCGACCCCGGACCTCGACGGGTTCGAGGTGACCGACGTCGACTGCGCGCTCATCGAGCCGGACCGGCTCACCGACGCACCCCTCGACGCGCCCGGCCGGTCGGTGGATGTCTGGCGGCAGCTGCTCGCCGGGGGCGACGCGACCCTGCCGATC
>NZ_JAWOAI010000745.1:0-3727 GCF_033194735.1 Streptomyces sp. W16 | reverse complement strand
GCCCACCGCGTCGGC
Source organism: Streptomyces sp. W16 (assembly GCF_033194735.1). Taxonomy (NCBI): domain Bacteria; kingdom Bacillati; phylum Actinomycetota; class Actinomycetes; order Kitasatosporales; family Streptomycetaceae; genus Streptomyces; species Streptomyces sp. W16. The sequence continues at coordinate 3,712 of NZ_JAWOAI010000745.1, read as the reverse complement.
CTCCGCGAGCGCGGCCTCGGCCCGCACCACCCGGAACGCGCCGATCCGCCCGTCGAGCCGCTCGATCCGGGCGAGATGCTCGGCCACCACCTCACGGGGCGTGGCCCGCTTCTCGCGTACGGCGGCGGAGATCTCGGTGGCGGTACGGCCGATCCAGCTGGTCACGGGCGCGCTCCTTCAATCTACTGGCGAGTACGTAGGGAGAACTGTGCCTCGGCCGGGGCGCCGCGTCGAGAGGCTGCGGGACCTGGGCGGCAGGGGCGGTTCGTCTTGGACATTCGGGGCCGTCTTCTTGGACTTTTCATGAGCCGGTGCCGGGCGGGCACCGGCTGACCTGCTGGTCATCCGATCAATGGCTCAACTTGGCCGCTCCCGCCGCCCATTGACAGCCCCTGAGCGCAGTCCAATCATCAGTCGTCCGATCAATCGCGACCGGTGGAGTGGCATGGCTGAGCGAAGCAAGAGACGGTTCCGGCTGATCGGCTTCGTGGCGGTGTTCGCGCTGCTCACGGCGCCCGTAGCGCCGGCGGTCGCGGCCCAGCAGGAGCAGGCGGCACTCCCGGAGACCGTGCCCGCGCTGTCCAACTGGACGCCGCAGTCCGGGAGTTACGACTTCGGAGCCGGGACCCGGCTGCTGGCCGACAGCGCGAGCGAACGCAGGGTCGCCGACACCCTCGCCGACGACCTGAAGGCGGCAGGCCACGGAACAGTGCCCGTCGTACGGGGCGGTGCCGCCCGGCCCGGCGACATCGTGATCGAAGTCCGGCCGACGCAGGGCTCGTTGGGCACGGAAGGCTATGAACTCCAGGCGGGCAGACGGCTGTCGGTCACCGGCGCGACCGAGACCGGCGCCTTCTACGGCACCCGCACCCTCCTCCAACTGCTCGCCCAGGGAGACCGCATCCCGGCCGGACACACGATCGACGTACCCCGCTACCAGGAACGCGGGGTCGGCGTCTGCGCCTGCTACATCCACATCTCCCTGCCCTGGCTGGAGAACCTGGTGCGCGAGATGGCGTACCACAAGCTCAACCAACTGCTCCTGGAACTCAAGGTGAAGAGCGACGCGCACCCGGAGGCCGACACCTGGGGCTACTACACCAAGGACGAGCTGCGCCGCCTCGTCGCCCTCGGCGACAAATACCACGTCGAGATCATCCCGGAGATCAACTCCCCGGGCCACATGGACCCGTGGATAGAGAACCGCCCCGACCTCCAGCTCACCGACAGCGACGGCAACAAGCAGCCCGCCCGGCTCGACGTCACCCAGCAGGCGGCCTTCGACTACTACACGAGCCTCATGGACGAGTACGCGCAGGTCTTCACCGCGACGAGCTGGCACATGGGCGCCGACGAGTACATGCTCGGTTCCGACTACTCCAAGTACCCGCAGATGCTGCGCTACGCCCAGGAGAAGTACGGCGCGAACGCCACCCCGCAGGACGCCTACATCGACTTCATCAACCGCGTCCAGGCCTACGCCGCGAGCAAGGGCAAGAGGCTGCGCATCTGGAACGACGGGCTCACCGGCGCCAACACCGTGCCGGTGGCGGCGGGCACAACGGTCGAGCACTGGTTGAACGTCACGGAGAAACCGAGCCAACTCATCGCCCAGGGCTACCCGTTGATGAACGCGGCCTACTCCCTCTACCTCGTCCGCGGTGGCTTCCACAGCGACACCGAGTCGCTGTACGACCAGAGCTGGGACCCGCGCAGCTTCGAGGGCGAGAAGCTGACCTCCAGCGCCGGAATCACCGGGGCGAAGATCAGCCTCTGGCCCGACAACGGGCGCGGCGAGACCGAGAACGAGGTCGCCACCGACACCGAGCCCGCGCTGCGCCACCTCGCCCAGGCGACCTGGGGCGACCCGCACCCCGACGCCACCTACGCCCAATTCACCGCACGGGGCAGCGCGGTTGGGCACGCGCCCGGATGGCGGGACCTGACCCGGGTACCGGTGACGGACGGGACGTACACCTTCCGGACGGCGGGCGCCTCCTTCGACGCCACCGTGCAGCGCACGCCGGACGGCTACGCGACGGTGCGGACCGCCGACGGCTGTCTGGAGATACAGGGCGGCAGGCTCACCCTCAACGTGCCGCTCCAGCCGGGAGTCGCGGCCACCCCGCAGCCCTGCGACGCCGCGAACACCATGCAGCGCTGGGAGTTGGCGCCCGTGGCGGGCGGCTACCGGCTGGTGAACGCCATCACACAGATGGTGCTGAGCGTCGCCGACGACGGCGGGCTCGCACAGTACCCGCCGGATCAACACCGGCCCGCAGTCTGGCACTTGACCGCCCACTGACCAGAGGAGTCCCACCCCATGGCCCTCTCCAGACGTCTCTTCGTCCTCTCGGCCACCGCCTTCGCCGCGACCGGCACCGCCACGACCCCCGCCCTCGCGACGCCCCCGCCTCCGTCCGACTCCCGCTACCGCATCCCCGTCAGCCCGGAGGACACCGAAGCCGACCTGGTCCGCAAGGCCTCCCAAGTCCGGCCCACCGCACGGCAGGTGGCCTGGCAGCAGCTGGAGCGGACGGCGTTCCTGCACTTCGGCGTGAACACCTTTACCGGTCTGGAGTGGGGGACCGGTGACGAGGACCCGGACGTGTTCCAGCCGGCCGGCCTCGACACCGACCAGTGGGCCCGCGCCCTGCGCGATGGCGGCTTCAAGCTCGCCATCCTCACCGTCAAGCACCACGACGGCTTCGTCCTCTACCCGTCCCGCTACACCAACCACACGGTGGCCTACAGCAGTTGGCGTGCGGGGGAGGGGGACGTACTGCGGTCCTTCGCCGACTCCATGCGGCGGTATGGCCTCAAGGCCGGCGTCTATCTCTCGCCCGCCGACGAGAACCAGTACCTCCACGGCGTCTACGCCAACGGCAGCGCACGCACCTCACGCACCGTCCCCACCCTTGTCGACGGCGACGACCGTACTCCGGACGCCTTCTACACGCTGGACGCGACCGACTACGGCGCCCACATGCTCAACACCCTCTACGAAGTGCTGACCGAGTACGGCCCGATCGACGAGGTGTGGTTCGACGGTGCCCAGGGCCGCATCCCGCCGGGCCAGGTCGAGGACTACGACTGGGACAGCTGGTACGCCCTGGTCAGGTCACTCGCCCCGGACGCGGCGATCGCCGTGACCGGACCGGACGTGCGCTGGGTGGGCAACGAGGGCGGCACCGCGCGGGAGGACGAGTGGAGCGTCCTGCCGGTCAAGGAGGAGCAGTACGGCCGCACGGACTGGGCGCTGTCCTACGACACCCCCGACGAGGGCAGTCGTAGCGCGCTCGTGGCGGCGCAGCCGAACACCGACTACCTCCAGTGGTGGCCGGCCGAGTGTGATGTGTCGATCCACGACGGCTGGTTCTACCACCCGGACCAACTCCCCAAGAGCGTCGAGGAGTTGATCGACATCTACTTCGGGTCCGTGGGCCGCAACGCGGTGCTGCTGCTCAATGTGCCACCGGACACCGACGGCCTGCTGGCGGACCCGGACGTGGCGCGGCTGCGCGAGTTCCGCGAGCGCGTGGACCGGGAACTGCCCGAGGACCTGGCGCGCGGCGCCCGGACAGCCACGTCACCGGGGCGGGTCACCGTCGACCTCGGGACGGAACGCGAGGTGGACCGCGTCCGGTTGGCGGAGGACGTCCGGCGCTACGGCCAGCAGGTCGAGGCCTTCGTCGTCGAGGCGTACGTCGGC
>NZ_JAWOAI010000744.1:0-3728 GCF_033194735.1 Streptomyces sp. W16 | reverse complement strand
CGGGCCGCGCACCGATCCGGCGCAGCGCCTGGGCGGCGACCGCGTCGGCGGAGCCGTGCAGGACGAGCGGCGGGCGGTCGGGGCGCTGGACGGCGGCGCGGATGCGTTCGGCGACGATCTCGTAATGGGTGCAGCCCAGGACGACGGTCGTTACATCGTCGGGGGTGAGCGCGGCGGCTGCAGCGAGGGCGGCGTCGATGGCCGTCTCGTCCGCGTGCTCCACCGCCTCGGCCAGTCCCCAGCAGGGGACCTCGGTCACCGGCACACCTTCCGCGAAGTCCTCGATGAGGCCGCGCTGGTAGGGGCTGCCGGTGGTGGCGGGAGTGGCCCAGATCGCGAAGGGCGTGCCGCCGGCGGCGGCCGGCTTGATCGCCGGGACCGTGCCGATGACCGGGATACCCGGCTCCAGGAGGTCCCTCAGTGCGGTCAGGGCGTGGACCGTCGCCGTGTTGCACCCGACGATCAGGGCGTCGGGCCGGTGCGCGGCGGCGGCCTCGGCGACGGCCAGCGCGCGCCGCGTGAGGTCTTCCGGAGTCCTCGGTCCCCAGGGCATGCCGTCGGGGTCCAGGGAGAGCACGAGATCCGCGTCGGGGCGTACGCGTCGTACCGCCGCGGTGGCCGCCAGAAGGCCGATTCCGGAGTCCATGAGCGCGATCTTCACCCGGCCACGATAGACGATGGCCTCTGTGCAGCCGCTCCCCTGGGGCAAACTGCGCCCGTGAGCATCCTCGCGTGGACCGCCGCCGTATCTCTCGCCGCTTGGCTGTGGCTGCTGCTCTGTCAGGGCTTCTTCTGGCGCACGGACGTCAGACTGCCGGCCCGTACCGACCCGGACGACTGGCCCTCGGTCTGCGTGGTCGTGCCGGCCCGTGACGAGGCCGCCGTACTGCCGGAGAGTCTGCCGTCGCTGCTCGCCCAGGACTATCCCGGGCGGGCGGAGATCTTCCTTGTCGACGACGGGAGTTCGGACGGCACCGGGGAGCTGGCCCGTGAACTGGCGCGGGCGCACGGGGGGTTGCCGCTGACGGTGGACTCCCCCGGTGAACCGCCGGCGGGCTGGACGGGCAAGCTGTGGGCCGTACGGCACGGTATCGGGCTGGCACGCGCGCGTGGCCCCGAGTATCTGCTGCTGACGGACGCGGACATCGCGCACGCCCCGGACAGTCTGCGGGAGTTGGTGGCGGCGGCGCGCACCGGTGGCTTCGACGTCGTCTCGCTGATGGCCCGGCTGCGCGTGGAGAGTCTGTGGGAGCGGCTGGTGGTGCCGGCGTTCGTCTACTTCTTCGCGCAGCTGTATCCGTTCCGCCGGATCGGCCGGAAGGGGGCCCGCACCGCGGCGGCGGCGGGCGGCTGCGTCCTGTTGCGTGCCGACACGGCCGGGCGGGCGCGGATCCCAGACGCCATCCGGCACGCGGTGATCGACGACGTGGCGCTCGCGCGTGCCATCAAGGGCAGTGGGGGCCACATCTGGCTGGGGCTCGCCGAGCGGGTGGACAGTGTGCGCCCCTATCCGCGGCTGGGCGACCTGTGGCGGATGGTCTCGCGCAGCGCGTACGCGCAACTGCGGCACAACCCGCTGCTCCTCCTGGGCACCGTCGTGGGGCTGGCGCTGGTGTATCTCGTGCCCCCGGTGGCCCTGTTCGTGGGGCTGGGCGCGGGAAGTGCGGGTGCCGCGGTTCTCGGCGGGCTCGCGTGGCTGGTGATGACGGGGACGTACGTCCCGATGCTCCGCTACTACGGGCAGCCGTTGTGGCTCGCTCCCCTGTTGCCGTTCACCGCGTTTCTGTACCTCTTGATGACGGTCGATTCCGCGGTGCAGCACTACAGGGGACGCGGTGCGGCCTGGAAGGGCCGCACCTACGCGCGTCCGGAGGCCGTCGTCGGCGAGGAGAGCTGAGGGTTCACTTGCGGCCCGGGGTCCAGTTCATGCCCCACCCGTAGATGCGGTCGACGGTCCGCTGCGGGCTCACCCCGCGGTCCGGGACGAGGTAGCGGGCCTCGCGCTGGACGACGAGGTCGGCCCCGGTGTTGGTGATCAGGGCGAGCGCGCACACCGTGGAGGGGACCGTGCACTCGTCGAGCGAGAAGTCGATCGCGGCGCCGTGCTGGGGCTGGAGGGTGACGGTGGCGTGCAGGTCGGCGAAGGAACGGGCGCCTTCGTAGATGGTCACGAAGACGAGGATGCGCCGGAAGTCCTTGATGTGGTCGAGGTTGACGGTGAGGTTCTCGCCGCTCGCCGACGCGCCGGTGCGGTCGTCGCCGTCGAGGTGGATGTACGGGGGTTGCTGCAGGGAGCCGTAGGCGTTGCCGAGGGCCTGGACGACGCCCTTGCGGCCGTCGGCGAGTTCGAACAGGGCGCACAGGTCGAGGTCGAGGTCCGCGTGCATCGCGACCGCCCGGCCGCGTTTGCTGCCCCAGCCCGAGAACTGCTTGCGCACCTCCCAGTTGAGGTTCACGCGCATGGCGCCCGAGGTGCCGCCCTGCTTGGTCAGGGAGACCGAGGGGGCCGCCTTGGTGAGGGTCACCTTGGACAGCCGGACGGGGGCGGTGGGCGGCATCGGGGGCGGAGGGGGCGGCGCAGCCACGGTCACGGGCGGCGGGGGCAGGTGCACCGGGGGCCCGGCGGGCGGCGGCATGGTGACGGGTGGTGCCGCCTGCTGTGGTTCGTCCACGGTGATGCCGAAGTCGGTCGCCAGGCCTTCGAGCCCGCTGCCGTAGCCCTGGCCGACGGCCCGGAACTTCCAGGCGCCCTGGCGGCGGTAGAACTCGCCGAGCACGAAGGCGGTCTCGACCGTCGCGCCCGCGCTGTCGAAGCGGGCGACCGTGGCGTTCTGTGCGGCGTCCCGGACCTCGATGTACAGATCGGGGACCTGACCGAACGTTCCGCCTTCGGCGGAGGCGGCGAGGACGACGCGGTCGATGGCGGGCTCCACGCGCGCGAGGTCGACGAGCAGGGTGTCGGTCATCCGCCCGTCGGCGTTGCCCTTGCCCTCGTGGCGGACCGCGCCGGAGGAGTGCGTCGGCTGGTTGTAGAAGACGAAGTCGCCGTCGGTGCGGACCTTCCCGTCGACCAGGAGCAGGGCCGAGGCGTCCGCGTCGGGGACTCCGGGGCCGGGCCGCCACCCCAATTCGACGCGCAGTGCCGTCGTCGGCACCGCAACATTCGATCCTTTCGGCATTGACATGTCTGCCCCCATCGCGTGTCACCGTGCCAGGACACGCCCCGGCAGCCCATTGGGTGTCTACTCGCACAACCTATTCCCCGGGGCCCCGAACGCCCATGCGGAGCGCGCCGGGGAACGCGCCGACACCGGTGGCCAACCCCTGGTAACCCGCCCGGAACTCGGGCTTTACACGATCCGAACGCCGATTGATGCCCTTTTTTGACAAGTTCGCTCGCATTGGGGATCCCGTGCCACTGCCGACACGGAAAACAACCCTCTTATCGGTCTCCCCAACCAGCACATCGTGGGCTTAACTTATGTGCCATGACCTCCCCCCGCTCCACTTATGGCGGCGGCTACTACTCCGCCTCCTTCCCGGACACTCCGATCTACGACTCTCTCGTGGCCGAGCGGGGGACCCCGCAGATCGCTCCGATCCGGGTTCCCGCCGCGTACGACATGCCGGGGAGCAACCTGCCCGCGCTGCCGTCGGCGCTGCCCGCCCTCCCGGCCGGTCCGTCGCAGACGCCGTACGGCTACCCGCAGGCGCAGCAGCCCTCCCCG
>NZ_JAWOAI010000743.1:0-3745 GCF_033194735.1 Streptomyces sp. W16 | reverse complement strand
CCGCCCGCAGCCAGCTGATCTCGTCCGGGTCGTCGGCCGTCATGATCCGCTCGGCGAGGTGGGCGGCGGGCGAGCCCGGAGCGCCGTGGGCGGGCGGGTCCGGCCGGAACCGGTTCAGGTGGGCGCGCTCGTAGGGGTCCTGGACGATTTCGGCCACCTGGACGGGGTCGAGCAGAGCGGACAGGGCGCCCGCGTGTTCCCACGGGCCGTCCGCCTCGCGCAGCAGGAATCCCAGATGGCGTCCGCGCCAGTTGCGGGGCCGTAGATCCAGACCTTCTTGGAGTTGGTCGCGCAGCCCTTCGGGCGTACGTCCGTTCAGCAGTGAAGTGTGGTTCTTGTCGGTGGCGAACTGCCGTAGTTCTTCGGCGAGATAGAGCCAGACCACAGCCCTGTAGCGGTTCAGATAGAACCTCACCGGCACCACCAGTCCCAGCCGGGCGAGGCGGGTGAACCTGGCGGCGGTGACCTCCATGAGAGCCGCACCGTCCGTTGTGCCCACGGTCCTGACGCTCTCCACGAGCGATTCGGGAAATCCCTCAGCCGAGCGCAGTCGGTCGATCTCGGTGTGGGCGACGCGTCGGCCGCCGCCCCCTTCGTCGGGCACGGTGCGGATGCGTCCGAGATGGACGGCGAGGTCGAACTCGCCTCGCTTGAGGCCCAGTTCTCGTGCCGCGCGACTCGGTGTGCACGAGAGTTCCGAGGGTGTGGTGATGGTGTTGCCTGCCATGGTCGATCTCCCCCGTGGAGTCCGTTGCTCACGCTGTGTGCGTTCGCGATGGACAAACCGTAACCGGTTCGGGGAATCTCGTGGCGAGCCTGTGGATAACTCCACGGGAGCGGGAGAACTCGCAGGTCAGAGGTCTGTGACGGGAGTTCGCTCGGGCTGTCGGGCATCCACGCCGAGGTGCTCGCCGACGCGGTTGACGAGCAGCGTCATCTCGTAGGCGATCTGGCCGATGTCCGCGTCCGCGCCGCTGAGGACGCATAGACAGCTGCCGCTGCCCGCGGCCGTGACGAACAGGACGGCGTCGTCGAACTCGATCATCGTCTGCCGCACCCCGCCGGCGCCGAAGTGGCGTCCCGAGCCCTTGGCCAGGCTGTGCAGTCCGGACGAGACGGCGGCGAGGTGTTCGGCGTCCTCCCGGCGAAGTCCCGTGCTCGCGCCGGTCACCAGTCCGTCGTTGGACAGGACCAGAGCGTGGCGTACATGCTCGACGCGCCCGGTCAGATCGTCCAACAGCCAGCTCAGTCCCTGGTTCTGCGCCATGTTCCGGCCTCCCCGTGTCGCGTCTCCCCCTGGCCGGAGGATCTCCCGTCAGCCTTCACCACGCCCGTCGCCCGGGCAAGGAGGATAGGGGCATGGCACAGAACATGACCGACGAGGAATAGCGGGCGTTCGTCTCGCACGGCACACGCACGGGCAAGCTGTCGACCGTTCACGCCGATGGGAGCCCACATGTCGCACCGATCTGGTTCCTGCTCGACGAGGACGACGTGGTGTTCAACACCGCGAAAGGAACGGCAAAAGGGCGCAATCTGGCCCGTGATGGGCGAGTCGCCCTCTGCGTGGACGACGACCGGCCGCCGTTCGACTTCGTGGTGCCGCAAGGGCGCGCCGCATTGTCGGAGGAACCGGGCGAACTCCTGGTCCGCGTCAGGATCGCGAAGGTCCTGGCGCAGAAGGGCATTTCGGAGTGAGCGGCGCTGTCAGCCCACCGAGTCGAGCATCCGGGCGGTGTGCATTCGTCCGGCGTACTCGACGAGCCGGATCAACACCTCCTTCCCCGAGTCGCGGTCCCGGGCGTCGCACAGGACCACCGGCGTTCCCCCATCGAGGTCCAGGGCGCGGGAGACGTCGTGGGCACCGTAACTGCGGGCACCCGTGAAGCAGTTGACGGCCACCACGAACGGGATGTGCCGGTGCTCGAAATAGTCGACCGCGGGGAAGCAGTCCTCCAGCCGCCGGGTGTCCGCGAGAACCACGGCCCCCAGGGCCCCCTGCGACAGTTCGTCCCACAGGAACCAGAAGCGGTCCTGGCCCGGTGTGCCGAACAGGTAGAGGGAGAGGCCGGACCTGATGGTGATGCGGCCGAAGTCCATGGCGACGGTCGTCGTGACCTTCTGGTCGACGCCGTCGGTGTCGTCCACCAACTGGCCGGCCTCGCTGAGCAGTTCCTCGGTGCGCAGCGGCCTGATCTCGCTGACCGCGCCCACCATGGTGGTCTTGCCCACGCCGAATCCGCCGGCGACCAGGATCTTCAATGCCAGGGCGGTCGTCTCGCCGCCTTCGGCATCGGAGTGCTCGGAGACCATCGATCACTTCTCTCGGGAGTACCGGCAACGGTCGACGTCCGTAGGCGTGCATCCTGGCAAGTACGGCCTCGCCGTGGGCGGTTGGACCGCAATCTGCATGATGTGACCGTCTCGTAGCTGTTCGGTGTACGGAAGGGTGCACAAGTCGTCGTCGTACGCGTTCGAGTGGTGCTGAAGTTTCATCACAGTGCCCGGAGCCCCTCGATCACCTCGCGCAGAATCCGTTCGTCAGGAAGCTGCGCGGGCGGCACGGGACGGCTGACGGTGACACAGCCGAGCTCCAGGAGGTCGCCCAGGAGCACCCTGACCACCCCCAGGGGGAGGTCCGCTCCGGCGGCCAGTTCGGCGACGGACTGTGTTTCCGCGCGGCACAGGTCGATGAGGGCCCGGTGTTCCGGTCCGAGCCCGGTGTCGTCGTCGAAGCCGGGCGCGCCCGCGTCCAGTGTGACCAGCGCGATCAGGTCGAACCGCACTCCCGTAGGGCCTGGTTTGGTACGTCCACCCGTCATGGCGTAGGGGCGGACGAGAGGCCCGGCTTCCTGGTCGTACCACTGGCTGCCCGGCTCGTTCGGGGCACCGGTCATGTCTTCGGTCATCGGAGCGGACCGCCTTCTCGCCTCATCCGGCGGCGGGTGGCCGCGCACCGACGCGTGGCGGCGTGTAGAGGTGCTCGCCGACGCGCTTGACCAGCCGTGCCATCTCGTACGCCACCAGGCCTATGTCGGCGGTCACAGCGGTGAGGACGGCGAGGCAGGAGCCGTCTCCGGCCGCTGCCACGAACAGGAAGCCGTCGTCCATCTCCACCATGGTCTGCCGCACTCCGCCGGCGCCGAAGTGCCGCCCCGCCCCCTTGGCGAGGCTGTTGAATCCGGAGGCCACCGCGGCGAGGTGTTCCGCGTCCTCGCGGTCGATGTCGGTGGAGGCTCCGATGGCGAGGCCGTCGTTGGACAGCACCACCGCATGCCGTACTTCGCCGACACGCAGCACCAAGTCGTCCAGCAGCCAGTCGAGTTCACCGGACCGCTGGGCGGCCCTCATACTCGGGTCCTGGATCATGCGCGGTCTCCTTCGCTGCTGTCGCTGCCCGTTGCGGGGCCTGGGGTGGCGCCACGGCCCGGCTGCCTGCCGCCGCCGCGCGTCCAGCCTTCGCGGTAGGCCGCCATCCGGTCCCGTACGACCTCCGGACTGCGGTGTTCCTCGCGTGGTGCGGCAGGCGCCCGTTCCCGGTCCGCGGCGGGCTGTTCGCGGAGCTGGGGGGCGAGGCTCGCCTGCCGTACCCGGCGGGGGAGGTCGTCGCTGTCCTCGGGGCCTTCGGCGTCCTCGGCAGGACGGTGCAGTCGCAAGGTGGTGACTCCAGGGGGCGGGGTGCCGTTCGCCGGCTCCGCCGAGGACCGGCGCGGGGACGCCAGGGCGGGTCGGTCCGCCGGCGCCG
>NZ_JAWOAI010000742.1:0-3753 GCF_033194735.1 Streptomyces sp. W16 | reverse complement strand
CCGCTGCCCGTGCGCGGCGCCCACGCGGAGCGGGCCAATCCCGCGGAAGCCGTCCCCGGCATCCGGCCCGACGACCGGGACGCCGTGGCGACGAACGCGACCACACCGCCCGTCCCACGAGGCGGCGCGGTACGCGGCACCATGGGCAAGCCTCCCCAGCTGCCCCGGCGCCGCGCCCAGGAACACATCGCACCCCAACTCCGCGACGGCCCCGCACCCCGTCAGGACTCCGAGCACCCCGCCGGTCACGACCCGGGCCTGATGGCGGCCTTCCAACGCGGGATCGGCCTCGCGGAGGCACGGCAGCACATGGAGGCGGCGGAGACGTCGGAGGGGGCCGACATGGCGTCACCGCACGTGGAGGTGCCGCACATGGAGCCGGCCCACACGGAGGCAAGCCATACGGAGTTCCTGCACTCCAACGGGGTGCACACAGGCGGGGTCTATACGAGCCCGTCCCACATGGGCCCCGACCACACGGGTTCGGACACAAGCGCAGGCACCGGCACCAGCCCAGCCCTCTCCGCCGCGGTCAACGGCACGGACCACTTCCTCCTCGCCCCCCACATGGACGCGGCACCCATAGCCGAAGCGCACGCGCATGCGCCCGGTCACGATCTCACCGCCCGGCACGACGGGAGCGCATCAGCCGGATGACCACGCACGCCCCCACCCCCACCCGCGCTCCCGCAGACCTTCGTACCCCAAGGAGTCGATCCACCATGGCGAGCGACGCGCCGACCGGCCATGTATCCGATCTCGACTGGCTGATGAGCGGCCTCGTGCAGCGCGTACCGCACACCACCAGCGCGGTACTGCTCTCCTGCGACGGCCTCGTGAAGTCGGTTCACGGCCTCGACCCCGACAGCGCCGACCACATGGCGGCCCTGGCCTCCGGCCTGTACTCCCTCGGCCGGAGCGCGGGTGTCCGCTTCGGTGACGGCGGGGACGTCCGGCAGGTCGTCGTCGAGCTCGACTCGACGCTGCTGTTCGTCACCACCGCCGGCTCCGGCACCTGTCTCGCCGTGCTGGCCGGCCGGGAGGCCGACGCCGCCGTGCTGGGCTACGAGATGGCGATGCTGGTCAAGAGCGTCCGCCCCTACCTCGTGACCGCGCCCCGCCAGCACGCCGTCGAATCCCCTGCGATGAGGCCTTGAGCGTGGCGACGGCCGGCGACGGGCCCTGGTTGGACGACGCGGCCGGACGTCTTGTGCGCCCCTTCACGGTCAGCAACGGCCGTACCCGGCCGTCCATCGCGCTCGACCTCCTGTCGCAGGTGATGGCCACCGGCGCCACCCCCCTCGGCTATCTCGGCCCCGAGCACGCGCAGGCGCTCGACCTGTGCCGCGCGCCCGTCTCGGTCGCCGAGGTCGCCGCCCACCTGAAGCTGCCGGCGGTGGTCGCCAAGGTGCTGCTGTCGGACCTGGTCGACTGCGGGACGCTGACCACCAAGCCGCCCGAGTTCCACCACAACCCCACTGACCGGTCACTTCTGGAGGCAGTGCTCGATGGACTACGACGACAGCTCTGACTACGAGAGCGGCCACCGCGATCCCTTCCCCACCGCGCTGAAGATCCTGGTGGCGGGCGGTTTCGGTGTCGGCAAGACGACCTTCGTCGGCGCGGTGAGCGAGATCGCGCCGCTCAGTACGGAGGAGCTGCTCACCACGGTCAGTGCCGCGACCGACGATCTCGAAGGCATCGAGAACAAGGTCGAGACGACCGTGGCGATGGACTTCGGCCGGATCACCCTCGACCCGGAACACGTGCTCTATCTGTTCGGTACGCCCGGACAGGAGCGGTTCTGGTTCATGTGGGACGAGCTGTCCGAGGGCGCGCTCGGCGCGGTCATCCTCGCCGACACCCGCCGCCTGGAGGAGTGCTTCGCGGCCGTCGACTTCTTCGAGCAGCGCGGCCTCGGATTCATCGTCGCGATCAACGAGTTCGACGGCTCCTACCGCTACGACCCCGAGGAGGTACGGGCCGCCATAGATCTCGACCCCGGGATCCCGGTCGTGCGCTGCGACGCGCGGATCTCCAGTTCCGGGGTGCAGACCCTGCTCACCCTCGTACGCCATCTCATCGAGCACGCCCCGGCGCACGCGCCGAGCCATGGTGCCCACATGTGATGCCCGCACACCCTTCACGGAGTTCCTCTATGACATACCTCCACAGGGCCGGAGTACGCCCATGAGCTACGACCCGCCGCGTCCGGCCGGTCGTCTGCTGCTCACGCCCGAGGACAAGGAGGCGCCCGGGCGGAGGCGGCGGCTGCGCGGGCTGGGTCTGGGGGAGCACCCGGACCCGGCGCTGGACGCCTTCGCGGACCAGCTCGCCGAGCTCACCGGAGCGCCGTACGCCATGGTCAACTTCATTGACGAGGACCGGCAGTTCTTCGCCGGGCTGCACACTCCGGGCGGTGCGGGGCTGCGCAGGCCCACCACGGGAGGGGAGCACGCCAAGCCCGAGGTGGGCCGGCAGTTGGCGCGTGACTATGGGTTCTGCCCCCATGTGGTGGTCCGACGTAAGGCGCTGGTTCTTGAGGATGTCTGCGACTATCCGCGGTTCGCGGGCAATCCGGTCGTCGACGAGTTCGGCATCCGTTCCTACCTGGGGGCGCCGCTCATCGACTCCACGGGGATGGTGCTGGGCACCGTGTGTGTCGTCGACATTGAGCCGCGGCCGTGGGGGAAGCCGGGGCTGGAGACGATCAAGTCGACCGCGGCGGAGCTGGTGGCCCGGCTGGAGCAGCTCGGTGGCCCATAGCCGACCGGTCGTATAGTAGTTGTATGGGTAGGACCAGTGACGCCGGAGAGAAGATCCTCGCCGCCGGGCGCTCGCTCTTCGAGGCGCGTGGCTACTCGGCGCTGGGAGTGGCCGAGATCTGCCGGGCGGCAGGGGTGCCGAAGGGCAGCTTCTACTACTTCTACGAGTCGAAGGAGGCCCTCGCGCTGGCCGTCGTCGACGAGCACTGGGCGGAGCAGCGGCGCGAGTGGACGCGCGTCCTGAGCGATGCGAGTGGGGACGCCGAACCGCTGGAGCGGCTGCGGCGGTTGTTCGAGGAGACGGAGGCGGGCCTGCGCGCCGGACAGCAGGGCTGCGGCACCGTAATGGGCTGCCTGTTCGGCAATCTCAGCCTGGAGATGAGCAACCAGACCGAGGCCGTCCGCACCCGGCTGCAGGAGATCTTCGACGCCCAGGTCGAGATGGTCGACGCGGTCGTCACCGAGGCCCGGGACCGCGGGGACGTCACCGTCACCGACACCCGGGAGGCGGCGCGCTCCGTCGTCGCGCAGTTGGAGGGCCAGGTGATGTTCGCCAAGCTCTACAACAACACCGGGCGGCTGAGCCCCCTCTGGGCCAACTGCCTCGCCCTGCTCGGCGCCGGCGCCGCCCACTCCGCCTGATCAGCGGTCGGCTTCGGCGGGCGCGGTCCGCCGGGCCTGCTCCGGCACGGAGTGTCGTACCGCCACCGCGTGGTGCGGGAAGCCGGACCGCAGGACGGCGGCGGCGACGGCCGCGGCGAGGACCACCAGGGCGGCCAGGAGCAGGGCCGGACGGTAGCCGTGGCGCAGCAGCGGGGCGACGGCGAGCGGGCCGAGGATCTGGCCGACGGAGTACCCGGCGGTCAGCAGCGCCACCGAGCGCGGGAAACGCAACTGGGCCCCGGTGGCCAGTGCGAGGGTGCTGACGCCGATGAAGGTCGCGCCGAACAGCACCGCCGAGACCAGGGCCGCGGCCACCCCGCCGACC
>NZ_JAWOAI010000741.1:0-3757 GCF_033194735.1 Streptomyces sp. W16 | reverse complement strand
CGGCTCCGTGGCGCGAGCCGCTCGGCGGTCTCCGTCGCGGCGCGGTGACGCCGGTGGCCGGAAGGTGACGTATTGACGAGTGGGGTGAGCCGCCCCACACTCCTCCGAAGCCAATCGGTTGCACAACCGAAACTTTCGGAGGCACCCGCATGAGATCTCTGAGAACCGGCTTGTCCCTGGCGTCCCTGCTCACCGGCGCCGTCCTGCTCTTCACCGCACCCGCCGCGCACGCCGCCGACACCCCGCTGCGCGACCTCGCCGCCGCGAAGGGCAAAGTGGTCGGCACCGCGGTCACCGGCTCGAAACTCACGGGCAGTTACGGCGACATCGCCGGCGGCCAGTTCAGCTCGCTCACCCCCGGCAACGCCATGAAGTGGGAGACGGTCGAGCCGACACAGGGCAGCTTCAACTGGGCCGAGGCCGACCAGATCGTCGCCTTCGCACAGGCCCACCACCAGCAGGTGCGCGGCCACACCCTGGTCTGGCACAGCCAGAACCCGAGCTGGCTGACGAACGGGACCTGGACGTCGGCCCAGTTGAGCAGCCTGCTGCAGAACCACATCAGCACCGAAGTCGGCCGCTACAAGGGCGAGATCACCGCCTGGGACGTGGTCAACGAACCCTTCAACGAGGACGGCACCTACCGTTCCACGCTCTGGTACAACGACCTCGGCGCCAACTACATCGCGCAGGCGCTGACTTGGGCGCACACCGCCGACCCGTCGGCCAAGCTGTACATCAACGACTACAACGTCGAGGGCGTCAACGCGAAGTCCACCGCCCTCTACAACCTGGTCAAGTCCCTGAAGGCGGCGGGCGTTCCGATCGACGGCGTCGGCCTCCAGGCCCACCTCGTCCTCGGCCAGGTCCCGGCCACCCTCCAGCAGAACATCCAGCGCTTCGCCGACCTGGGCGTGGACGTGGCGATCACCGAACTCGACGTACGCATGGCACTCCCGGCCGACAGCGGCGAACTCGCCCAGCAGAAAGCCGACTTCAAGAGCGTGGTCGCCGCCTGCGTCGCCGTCACGCGCTGCGTGAACGTCACCGTCTGGGGCTTCACCGACTCCGACTCCTGGGTGCCGGGCACCTTCCCGGGCTACGGGGCGGCGACGCCGTACGACGAGAACTACGCGCCGAAACCGGCGTACTACGGCATCGCCGAAGCACTCGGCGGCACGACCACGACCCCGCCGACCGGCGCGTGCTCGGCGACATACGGCGTGACCAGCCAGTGGAACACCGGATTCACCGGGCAGGTGACGATCGCCTGCACCGGGACCGCCCTGTCGTCCTGGAAAGCGAGCTGGACGTACGGCGCAGGCCAGCAGCTCACCCAGGCCTGGAACGCCGGCTGCACCCAGTCCGGCGCGGCCGTGACCTGCACGAACGCCAGTTACAACGGGACGGTTCCGGACGGCGGCTCGGTGAGTTTCGGGTTCAACGCGTCCTGGAGCGGAAGCAACCCGGTACCGGTGGTGACACTGGGATGAGGGAGGTCAGGGGAGTGAAGCGGGGCTGAGAACCGTGAGATTTTCCGCAGAAAACCGTCTCAGGACGTCTCCCCTAACTTTCTCCTAATAATTCGGACTTACGTTCCTCCCCGTGACGGACAACGAGAACGCCGACGGGGACAGACGAGTGGGCCGGCGGTCGAGGGTGCTGAAGATCGCCGGCCTCACTCTGGCGGGCGCCCTCGTCCTGGGTGTCGCCACGGCGGGCTGGGCCTACTGGCACCTCAACAACAACATCAAGAGCGTCGACATCGACAGCGCGCTCGGCGCCAACCGCCCCGCGAAGGCGGTGACCACACCTTCGGCGTCCGCCTCCGCGTCCGCCGCCCCCGTGCCGACCGGCTCCGTGAACATCCTGGTCCTCGGCTCGGACTCGCGCAGCGGCAAGGAGAACCAGGCGCTCGGCGGCGGCGACAGCTCCGGCGCCCGCTCCGACACGGCGATGGTCGTGCACATCGACGCGGGCCGTAAGAAGGCCACGATCGTCAGCATCCCGCGCGACACCCTCGTCACCCGCCCGTCCTGCCCGCTGAAGTCGGGGGGCTCGACCTCCGTGGCGTACAACGCGATGTTCAACAGCGCGTACTCGGTGGGCGGTCCGGTCTGCGCGGTCAAGACGGTCGAGTCGATCACGGACGTCCGCATGGACCATTACATAGAGATCGACTTCGCGGGCTTCGCGAAGCTGGTCAACGCGCTCGGCGGAGTCACCGTGACGACCACCGAGGACATCGACGACGACGACAGCCACCTGCACCTGAAGAAGGGCACCCACCACCTCAACGGCAAGCAGGCGCTGGCCCTCGCCCGCACCCGGCACGGCATAGGCGACGGCAGCGACCTCGGCCGAATAGGCCTCCAACAGATGCTGGTGAAGGCCCTGTTGACCCAGATCTCCTCCAACGACCTGCTCACCGACCCCACCAAGCTCTTCGAGGTCACCGACGCGGTCACCGACAGTCTCACCACCGACACCGGCCTCGACTCCCTGAGCGAACTGATCACCCTCGGCCAGAGCCTGAAGGGCCTGTCGGCGGACGCGGTGAAGACGATCACGATGCCGGTCGTCACGGCCCCGTCCGACCCCAACCGGGTGATCGCGAAGGAGCCGGCGGCGAGCGACCTGTGGGAGTCGCTGAAGTGACGGGCCCCCGCAACCCCTGAGCGGCCCGGGGGCGAGGTCAACCGGTCAACTGGGTCCCGTATCCCGGCCCGGGCCCGGCAGCAGGCCGTCCAGCACTGCCTCCAGTTGCCGGGCCAGGTCGTAGCTCACCGTCAGTTCGTCCCACCGCTGCCACAGCCCCACGAGCCGCGGCAGCTCGTCCGCGTCCTCCTCGGTGACGAGCGCCGTGAAGTACCGCTCGTGCTCCTGCTCCGCCGCGCGGCGGTCCACCCCGCGGCGGTAGATCAGGTCGCCCAGGACCAGGTACCAGATGGTGCGGTACCCGCTGACCGCCTCCTCCGGCGTCAGCCCGGCCACGATGAACGAGTCGACGATCTCCTCGACCATCCACAGCGCGCCCTTGTCCAGGAGGTCGCCGTGGACCAGCACGTCGGCGAGCCACGGCATGCTGCCCAGCAGCGCCTGCATATGGGCGGTGGTGGCGAGGATGCGCTCGCGCGGGTCCTCGGAGAGGACCGGGCGCGGGAGCGTCGAGGCCAGGCCCGACAGGGTCAGCATCAGCAGGGCGTCCTTGTCGCGGACGTGGTGGTAGAGCGCCATCGGCGTCGTACCGACCTCCTTGGCGACCCGCCGCATGGAGACCGCCTCGATGCCCTCCTCCTGGAGGATGCGCCGCGCCACGTCCACGATCTGCGCGGCCTCGATGCGCCGCGGCCTGCCGACGGCCCTCTTGCGCGCGCCCGAACTCTCTGTCTCTGCCACGGAGGCATTCTCCCTCTCCCTATTTCTATACGCGTATAGTAATCTCCTCGGCATGGTGAACTCGCAGACGCACCACACTCGTTGGTTACTGCCGGTCCTGCTCGCCGTGCAGTTTCTCGTCTCCCTCGACATGTCCGTCGTCAACGTCGCCCTGCCGGCCATCGGCCGCGGCCTCGGCTTCGGACCCGACTCCCTGACCTGGGTCGTCAACGCCTACGCGCTCACGTTCGGCGGGCTGCTCATGCTCGGCGGACGGCTCGCCGACGTCATCGGGCGGCGGCGGGTGCTCGTCGCCGGTTTCGTCGTCTTCGGCGCCGCGAGCCTCGCCGGCGGCTGCGCGCAGACACCGGGCGAGCTG
>NZ_JAWOAI010000740.1:0-3800 GCF_033194735.1 Streptomyces sp. W16 | reverse complement strand
ACGGCAGCTTCCTCTCCGTCGTCCTCGGTCCGTCGATCGTCGCGAGCATCGGGATCGGGCTGTGCTTCGTCCCGCTCGGCACCGCGGCCACCACCGGAGTCGCCGCCGAGGAGACGGGCATGGCCTCCGGGCTCCTCAACAGCTCCCGGCAGATCGGCGGCGCCCTCGGCCTCGCGGTCCTCGCCACGGTCGCCACGCACGCCTCCGGGCCGGGGACCGCGGGCCTCGTGGACGGGTTCACGGCCGCGTACCGGGTCGCCGCGCTCCTGCTGTTCGGGGCGGCCGTACTCGCGGCCGTACTGCACGGGAAAAGCACGCGACCTGCGAAAACAGGCCGGCGGAAAAAATCCTGGGGAAATTCCGGCGCGTGTGTCGATCCGGCCGCCCTCCGTTCGACGCATGGTTGAAAGGCCGGGAAGGACCCGGCCAGTCCGACCCGAGGAGCCACCATGCCCCGCTATCTCTCCCTCGTGCAGATCGACGAGAAGACCGCCCCCGCCGAGGGCCCCAGCGCCGAACTGATGCAGCGCATGGGCGAGTTGATCGAGGAGATCACCAAGGCGGGCGTCATGCTCGACACTGCCGGCCTCACCCCGACCGCGCAGGGCGCCCGCGTCCACTGGGAGGGCGGCAAGATCTCCGTCACCGACGGCCCCTTCACCGAGTCCAAGGAGGTCGTCGGCGGCTACGCGCTCATGCAGTGCAAGGACATGGCCGAGGCGATCGAGTGGACGAAGCGGTTCCTGAAGGTGCACGAGGAGTTCTGGACCGTGACGTGCGAGGTACGGGAGATCGCGGAGGGCTGAGCGGTCCCCGTACTTCCGTGGCTGGTCCCGGCCTTCCTTGGCCCGAGGCCGCCGGGGGTGTTGCATGGTGGGTTGTGACTCCGGATTCACAGCCCACCGCGGCCCCGCACGGCAACGCCACGGACCCGCACACCGCCATCGAGACCGTCTTCCGCATCGAGTCCCCCCGCATCATCGCCGCCGTCGCCCGCACAGTGCGCGATGTCGGCATCGCCGAGGAACTCGCGCAGGACGCGCTGGTCGCCGCCCTTGAGCAGTGGCCGAGGGACGGCGTGCCCGACAACCCGGGCGCCTGGCTCATGGCCACCGCCAGGCACCGCGCCGTCGACCTGGTCCGGCGCCGGGAGAACTACGCCCGCAAGCTCCAGGAGATCGGCCGCACCCTGGAGACGACAGCCCCGCCCGAGGAACCGTCGGCCCCCGACGACATCGACGACGACCTCCTGCGCCTGGTCTTCACCACCTGCCACCCGGTGTTGTCCCCCGAGGCCCGCACCGCCCTCACCCTGCGCCTCCTCGGCGGCCTGACCACCCCCGAGATCGCCCGCGCGTTCCTCGCCCCCGAGCCGACGATCGCCCAGCGCATCGTCCGCGCCAAACGCACCCTGGCCACCAAGAACGTCGCCTTCGAGGTCCCCTACGGCCCCGACCGCGAGGCCCGCCTCGGCTCCGTCCTCGACGTCATCTACCTCATCTTCAACGAGGGCTACGCGGCGACGGCGGGCGACGACTGGCTCCGCCCGAGCCTCTGCGAGGACGCCCTGCGCCTGGCCCGCCTCCTCGCCGCCCTGATGCCGAAGGAACCCGAAGTCCACGCTCTGGCCTCGCTGTTGGAGTTCCAGGCCTCCCGCTCGGCCGCCCGCACCGCCCCGAACGGCGACCCCGTCCTCCTCAAGGACCAGAACCGCCGCCGCTGGAACCGCCTCCTCATCGCCCGCGGCATCACCGCCCTAGGCCGCGCGGACACCACGTCTACCGGCGCCCCCGGCCCCTACGCCCTCCAGGCCGCCATCGCCGCCTGCCACGCCCACGCGTACACCTACGACGAGACCGACTGGCCGACGATCGCGACCCTGTACGGACTCCTCGCCACCCGATCCCCGTCGCCGGTGGTCGAGTTGAACCGGGCGGTCGCCGTCTCGATGGCGCAGGGCCCGGCACCGGCGCTGGAGATCGTCGACACCCTCGCCGCCGAACCCGCCCTGCGCGACTACCACTTGCTGCCCAGCGTGCGGGGGGACCTGCTGTTGCGCCTCGGCCGTACGACGGAGGCGAAGGCGGAGTTCACCCGAGCGGCAGCCCTCGCCCGCAACGAACGCGAACGCCAACTCCTGCTGCGCCGGGCGGCCGAGGCGTCGTAGGACGACGGGGGTTGGTGGAGGCGCGCCCGGTGTCGTAGCCCGACGGATCGTCACATGCGCGGCGGGCGCGGGAGTTTGAGCCGTCCGCACACTGTCGGCGGACAGGGCCTCGCGACGGCAGGGATCCTCGACGTGTCCCGTGCCCCCGCCGAGCCCTCCCCGTCAGCGCAGTCAGACCGGCCGCCCGATCAGCATCGCTGGCGCCCCCGCCACACGAGTGAGAAACACCGTCGCCGAGTTGGGCCCCTGAGGCTTGACCTTCCGCCGCAGTTCCTCCGGCTCGACGGCCGACCCCCGCTTCTTCACGGTGAGCACGCCCACCTCCCGCTCCCGCAGCAGTGCCTTCAACTTCTTGACGCCGAAGGGAAGTTGATCGGTGATCTCATAGGCCGAGGCGTACGGGGTCGGCCGTAGCTCGTCCGCCGTCACATACGCGATGGTCTCGTCGACGAGCCCGCCCCCGACCTCCTCCGCGACCTCGGCGACGAGATGGGCGCGGATGACGGCGCCGTCGGGTTCGTACAAGTACCGCCCCACGGAACGGACTTCAGGGTCGGGTAGCCCGCGCCCATGCAGAACTCGCGGGCCGGGCAGCAGAGTTGCCCGCACCGCCCCCGGCCGCACCCCGCGCCCGAACCACAGCACCGCCTCCTTCACATCCCCGCCGTCCGAGATCCACTCCGCCTCGGCCGCCCCTGGGATCGCCTCGTGCGGCACTCCGGGCGCGATCTTCAGCGCGGCGAGCGGAGCCGCCGTAGCGGCGCCGACGGCCCAGGACAACGGCGGCGAGTACGCCTCCGGATCGAAGATGCGCCCCCGTCCGCCGCGTCGCGCGGGGTCGACGAACACGGCGTCGTACGCGGACGTGTCCACGTCCGTGACATCCGCCTCCCGCACCTCGATCAGGTCGGCCAGGCCCAGCGCCTCCGCGTTCGCCCGGGCCACGGCGGCCGTCAGCGGATCGCGGTCCACGGCCAGCACGCGCACCCCCGCCCGGGCCAGCGCGATCGCGTCGCCGCCGATTCCGCAGCACAGGTCGGCGAGGGAGGTGACGCCCAGGTTCAGCAGTCGGCCGGCGCGGTACGTGGCGACGCTCGCCCGGGTCGACTGTTCGAAGCCGTTCGGGGTGAAGAACATGCGTGAGGCGTCCTCGGGCGTGAACTTCGCGACCGCCGCCCGCTGGCGCAGCCGGGCCTGGCCGAGGGCCGCCGAGACGAGATCGGCGGAGTGCTCACGGCGCAGTCGGGTCGCGACGGCGAGTTCCTTGGCCGGATCGGTGCCGTGGACCTCGTCGAGGAGGGCACGGCCCTCGGGGGTGAGCAGGGCGGCGAAGGCGAGTACGGGGTCGTTCACAGGGGCATGGGGGTCGTTCACCGGGACATTGTGGGCCAGTCGGTGGACGGTGTGCCTCCGGTGGCGGTGTGTTGGCGGTGTCGGCGCGGGATCGGGGCCGGGGACTGAAAAGATCCGACCCCATGCGAGTAGTCGTACAAAATGACATCAATCGGACGCGTGAATGCATGGGGAGCCACGGGAGTCGGCGGTGGAAGCCGGGCGTTCGTGGCGCGCTGGCCGCCCTCGCACTCGCCGCCCTCGCCTCCGGCTGCGGCCAGCCGGGCTCCGGCACGACCGA
>NZ_JAWOAI010000739.1:0-3810 GCF_033194735.1 Streptomyces sp. W16 | reverse complement strand
TGCGACGATGCCGGCGCCGGAGAGCGCGAGGAGGGCGGAGACCGCGAAGCGGCCCGTCCTGCGGACGGCGAAGACGGCGACGAGCGCGGCGAGGCCCACTATGGCGAGCGCCGCGGGCACACCCGTGACGTCGCTGCCCTTGGCGGACAGCGGGAACGGGTCGCCTGCCACCGTCGCGATCCCCTCCGACCAGCGCTGACGGGTGGCCAGCAGCGCCACGGCCGCGCCGAGCGCACCGCTCATCAGCGCTACGGCGAGGCTGCGGCGGCCGGCGCGTGCGGGGCCTTCGCCTTCGGAACGGGGGTGTGGAACAGCTGCAGTCACGTAGTCCACTATCGCTCGAACCCCGGGCGAACCGTCACCCGGGGTTCATATGACCCTCGTCCTATTGCCCGAGCCGGTTCGCCGTGTGCACCGCGCGGAGGACGGCCGCAGCCTTGTTGCGGCACTCCTGGTCCTCCAGTTCCGGGTCCGAGTCGGCGACGATGCCGGCGCCCGCCTGGACGTAGGCCGTGCCGTCGCGGAGGAGGGCCGTACGGATGGCGATGGCGGTGTCGGAGTCGCCTGCGAAGTCGAGGTAGCCGACGCAGCCGCCGTACAACCCCCTTCTGGAGGGCTCCAGTTCGTCGATGATCTGCATCGCGCGGGGCTTGGGCGCGCCGGAGAGGGTGCCGGCGGGGAAGCAGGCGGTGAGGACGTCGAAAGCGGTGCGGCCGGGTGCGACGCGGCCGGTGACCGTCGAGACGATGTGCATCACGTGGGAGTAGCGCTCCACCGACATGAAGTCGACGACCTCGACCGAGCCGGGCTCGCAGACGCGTCCCAAATCGTTACGGCCGAGGTCGACCAGCATGAGGTGTTCGGCGCGCTCCTTGGGGTCGGCGAGGAGTTCGTCGGCGAGGGCCTGGTCCTCCTGCGGGGTGGCGCCGCGGTGCCGGGTGCCGGCGATGGGGTGGACCATCGCGCGGCCGTCCTCGACCTTGACGAGGGCCTCGGGGGACGAACCCACCACGTCGAAGCCGTCGAAGCGGAACAGGTACATGTACGGGGACGGGTTGGTCGCCCGGAGCACCCGGTACACGTCCAACGCGCTTGCCGTGCACGGCGTTTCGAAGCGCTGGGAGGGGACGACCTGGAAGGCCTCGCCCGCGCGGATGCGCTCCTTGATGTCCTCGACGGCCTCCTTGAAGTCGGGGCCGCCCCACAGCACGGTGTACTCCGGCAGCTCGGAGGGCGGGAGCTGGGCGGGCGGCTGGGCCACCGCGCGGGAGAGGTCCGCCTCCATGGCGTCCAGGCGGGCCACCGCGTCCGCGTAGGCCTCGTCGACGCCCGTGTCGAGGTCGTTGTGGTTGATCGCGTTGGCGATCAACAGGACCGAGCCCTCCCAGTGGTCCATCACGGCGAGGTCGCTGGTGAGGAGCATGGTCAGCTCGGGGAGCCTGAGGTCGTCCCGCTCGCCGGGGCCGATCTTCTCCAGGCGGCGGACGATGTCGTAGCCGAGATAGCCGACCATGCCGCCGGTGAAGGGCGGCAGTCCCTCCTGGTGGGGGGTGTGCAGGGTGTCGATGGTGGCGCGCAGGGCGGCGAGGGGGTCGCCGTCGACCGGGACGCCGACGGGTGGGGTGCCGAGCCAGTGGGCCTGGCCGTCGCGTGCGGTGAGGGTGGCGGCGCTGCGGACGCCCACGAAGGAGTACCGGGACCAGGAGCGGCCGTTCTCCGCGGACTCCAGGAGGAAGGTGCCGGGGCGCTCCGCGGCGAGCTTGCGGTAGAGCGCGACCGGGGTGTCGCCGTCGGCGAGGAGCTTGCGGGTGACCGGGATGACGCGACGGTCGGTGGCCAGCTTGCGGAACGTGTCAAGGTCCATGGCGGCTGACCCTACTGATCCGAGACGGCGGTGCCGGAATCAGCACCTTCTTTAAGAAGGCTCTCGTCAACGAGCTCTTCTTTGAGGAGCACGTCCGCGTCGAAGCAGGTGCGGGCGCCGGTGTGGCAGGCGGCGCCGATCTGGTCGACCTTCACCAGGACCGTGTCGGCGTCGCAGTCCAGGGCGACCGACTTGACGTGCTGGAAGTGGCCGGAGGTGTCGCCCTTCACCCAGTACTCCTGGCGGCTGCGGGACCAGTAGGTGCAGCGGCCGGTCGTCAGGGTGCGGTGCAGCGCCTCGTCGTCCATCCAGCCGAGCATGAGCACCTCACCGGTGTCGTACTGCTGGGCGATGGCGGGGACGAGCCCGTCGACGCTCCGCTTGAGGCGGGCGGCGATCTCGGGGTCGAGGCTGCTGGACTGGGGCGCGCTGGTCATGGGGCCATTGTGCCGCGCGGCACCGACAGTCCCGGTCGACGTCCACTGTGCGGACCCGGTGGGCGGTCGTAGGCTGACGGTATGTCGACCTTCGCCAAGCGTGAACGACTTCTTCTCGCCGACCTCCTGGAGACGACGGGCCCGGACGCCCCGACCCTCTGTGAGGGCTGGCGGACCCGTGACCTGGCCGCGCACGTGGTGGTGCGGGAGCGCCGTGCCGACGCGGCCGGCGGCATCATGATCAAGCAGCTCGCGCCGCGCCTGGACCGGGTGATGGCGGAGTTCGCGGCCAAGCCGTACGAGGAGCTGATCCAGCTCATCCGTACGGGCCCGCCGCGCTTCTCGCCGTTCCAGCTCAAGCAGCTCGACGAGGCGTCCAACACGGTCGAGTTCTACGTCCACACCGAGGACGTACGGCGGGCGCAGGAGGAGTGGACGCCGCGCGAGCTGGACCCGGTGTTCCAGGACGCCCTGTGGTCGCGGCTGGAGCGGATGGCCCGGCTGGTGGGCCGGAGCGCGCCGACCGGGCTGGTGCTGCGCCGCCCGGACGGGCAGACGGCGGTCGCCCACAAGGGGGCACCGGTCGTGACGGTGACCGGTGAGCCCTCGGAGCTGCTGCTGTTCGCGCACGGCCGGCAGAGTGTGGCCAAGGTGGAGCTGGACGGCGACGAGAACGCGATCGCCAAGCTCCAGGAGGCCAAGCAGCTGGGGATCTGAGAGCTCAGCCGGGCAGCTCGGCCCGGCGCAGGTCGCGCACGCCCAGGGCGATGACCCCGCCGAGCCCGCAGACCACCGCGCTGACCACGAACACCGGGCCGGTGCCCCACGCGCCGATCGCCGCGGCCGACAGCGGCATGGTGAGGGGGGCGAGGCCGAGGCTGGCCAGGCTGGAGACGGCGGTGACCCGGCCGAGGTAGGCGGGGTCGGAGTGGGTCTGGAGCAGGGCGCCGCACATGACGCCGCTGAGCCCGGCAAGCAGCCCGATGAGCAGGGCGATGCCTACCGCCGCGAGGACGCCCGGGACGTAGGCGAGAGCGCCGATGGCGACGCAGCCCGCGATGATCGAGTAGCCGGCCACCTGCCCGGCGTGCGGAAGCCGGCCCCGCACGGTCAGCACCGTCGAGGCGGTCCCCGCGCCGACCCCGAACCCGGCGAGCACCCACCCCATCCCGGACGCTCCCCAGCCCCGCTCGTCGGCGAGCAGGGTCAGCCCCACGTTGAGCGGGCCGGCGAACCCCAGGTCACCGAGGGCGATGGCCAGCATCAAGGGCGCGAGGACACGGTGACGGCGGACGTAGCGGAGCCCGGCGGCCAGGTCGCGCCACGCGGTGGTCGTGCCGATGGCGGCCGTGCCGTCCGACGGCAGCTCCCGGACCCGTACCGAGATCAGCAGCGGTACCGACACCGCGATCAGCAGCCCGGCCACCCCGAACGCGGCCACCGCGCCCCCGAACGCCACCGCGAGGCCCCCGAGCGGGGCGCCGAAGATCACGGCGAACCGGTAGGCGA
>NZ_JAWOAI010000738.1:0-3814 GCF_033194735.1 Streptomyces sp. W16 | reverse complement strand
CCCCGGCGGCATCGAGCGCGGCTACCCGGGCACCGGCCCCAAAGCCGTCCCACGGCGGACACAGCGCACCGTGGCCCGCTGCCGGGTCTGCGGTCGCACGCTCACCGACGCCGGCGAGATGAAACTGATGCGCTGCGAGGACTGCCCCTCCGACATGGACGAGGGCCTCTACGAGCGGTTGCGCGAGTGGCGGGAGGTCCAGGCGCAGCGCAGCGGCCAGCCGGCCTTCTGCGTCTTCACCGACAAGACGCTGATGGCGATCGCCGAGACCGTCCCCGACGACGAGGGCGAACTCGCGCGGATCCCCGGCGTCGGAGTGCGCAAGCTCAACCGCTACGGAGCCGATGTCCTGGCCATCTGCGGCGGTCAGGAGCCTGTGGAGGGTGCCGCGGGGGACTGATGGAAACTCGTCGGAAAAATAGTTTGCGCATGCCCCAGCAATCCCCATAGGTTCTAAGCCACGGGAACAGAAGGCCTTCTCGGAGGCCCTGATTCCGTGTTGTACTTGCATATCCGAAGGATCGGGCTCACCCCCGGTCCCCCGAGACGCCGAGAGGAGGCGATTCCAGTGATCAGCATCAACACCAGCTCCGCCAGCACCGTGAAAATGACCGATCCCTCGGTCGTCTCCCTGTGCATGCTCGGCGTTTCGAACCTGGGCACCGGTCTGTCCGGCATCTCTGCCGCCCGTCCGGCGTCCGCCGTGTCTCTCGCGGTTCTTCCCATCCGCGAGCGCAATGAGCGACCGACCAAGGCACTGGAAGCAGTAGGAGCACAGGCGCAGGCCTATGCCTTTACGCCCGGTGCCGGAAGCCGGAAGCAGACGACGCAGCACCACCGGATGTGGGCCTTCCGTGGGCCAGAACCCTGGAGTGATCCAGCCTGATTGATCAGGCCGGCGCCTTCAGGGCCGCGGAACCCCATCCGGGATCCGCGGCCCTTCTGTTTGTCCCCGAACGGGGATGACGGAGCGAAGGGGCCTCGGGACAAGAAAAGAACCCGGTACCAAGCCGACACCCGGCCCAACAGGGCCGGACCGACCAGACGAGGAAGAACAACCGTGCAACTCGAAGCGCACGCCCCGTCCGTACCGCCTTCCGAAACGATCCCCCCGCCCGGCCTCACGGAGGACTCCACCTTGACTCCGCTCACTGCGCTCACCGCGCTCGACGACGCCATCGAGAACCTCGGCGTGCCCGTCCCCTGCCGTTCCTACGACCCGGAGGTCTTCTTCGCCGAGTCGCCGGCCGATGTCGAGTACGCCAAGTCCCTCTGCCGCACCTGCCCGCTGATCGAGGCCTGCCTCGCCGGCGCCAAGGAGCGGCGTGAGCCCTGGGGCGTCTGGGGTGGCGAGCTCTTCGTCCAGGGTGTCGTTGTGGCCCGCAAGCGGCCGCGTGGCCGTCCGCGCAAGAACCCGGTCACGGCATGAACATCACCTTCGGAACGATCGACCGCCCCCTCACGCACGACCCCAAGAAGCAGGCCCCGATGAAGCCGTCCACCCCCAGCGAGCCCGTGGGCTCCGCGATCCCAGACTTCACCACCCCCGGTGCGACCGAGTCGCGCCAGAACAGGACCCGAGAGATGCAACTCATTCCAGAAGCCCTGGCCCGTGCGCATATGCACGAGCGCCTGCGGGAGGCCGAGCGGGAACGCCAGGTCACGCGCCTGCTGACCGCTCGCCGGATGCAGCGCCGTGCCGAGCGTGCCTCGCTGCGCGCCCGCCGTGCGCTCGCCATGGCCGTCATGCAGTAACCGATCACACCTGAAGCGGTGGCCTCCCTACCCCGGGAGGCGAATGCTCCCCGCGGGGGCCGGTCCGTCCGAACGGACCGGCCCCCGCGGTGCGTTCTGCCCCGATCCCCGGTCGCGGCGATATCGTCGCCGCGTGACGAGTCTTCCCGGAGGCAGTGACATCAGCGCCTCCACCGCGGAGCCCCAGCCCCTCGTGTGTGCCCGCTGCGGCGCTCGGTCCGAAGGCCCACAACCCACCTGGACCTGCTCCGTGGAGAACGGAACCCGGCACTACTTCTGCGACACCTGCGCCAGAGAGAACCTCAGGGCGATCGAGGGACGGCTGGACTCCGACTGGTGGTAGGCGCAGTCCTGCCCGTCCTCGCGGTCGGGCTCAGGCCTCCGCCGCCGGTGCCTCCTCGTCCGGGAACTCCTCGTACCCGTCCGGGTCCTCCGGCACGAACCCCGGCAGCCACTCCTCCAGCTCCTCGCGCAGCCGCACCGTCGCACCCAACTGACACAGGACGCCGATTGTGCTCAATGTCACTCGGTGTATCAGGAGGTACGCCGGAGGCAGGTTGAGCTGCTTGCCCAACTGGTGGGCAGGGGAACGGGGATCGGCGATACGGGCGGCCTGACTGCGCATCCAGCCGCGGCTGAAGGTGAACGCGTCGACCTGGGCCGGCTCGATGATCGGCACCAGGTAGTCGAGGACGGCGTCCGGGTCCAGTTCTATCGAATCCTTGACGAAGCCCTCCGCGCACAGCAGTTCGTAGACCGCCTCGGCGTCGCCGTCGAGTGTCATGCGCAGGGAATCGCCGATGGGGGTCGGCAGACCGCCGGGGAGCCGGTCGACCGTGCCGAAGTCCAGTACGCCCAGGCGCCAGTCGCCCTTGCCGTCCGGGTCGGCGGGCAGCAGACGGAAGTTGCCCGGATGCGGGTCCGCGTGGAGCAGGCCGGTGCGGGCCGGGCCGGAGAAGAGGAAGCGGGCCAGCAGCTGGCCTGCCCGGTCGCGCTGCTCCTGGGTGCCGTCGGCGATCACCTCCGACAGCGGAATCCCGTCGATCCACTCCGTGACCAGGACCTGGTCGCACTGGTGGACCACGGCGGGCACCACGACATCCGGGTCGCCCTCGAACTCCTCCGCGTGAACCTGCTGGGCCTGCGCCTCCAGGCCGTAGTCCAGTTCCTCGGAGACCCGGTCGCGGAGCTCCGCGATGAGGGGCTTGATGTCCATCCCGGGGATGAGCGGGCCCAACAGGCGGGCGAAACGGCTCAGTTGGGTCAGGTCGGACAGGAGAGCCTCGCCGGCGCCCGGGTACTGCACCTTGACCGCGACCTCGCGGCCGTCGTGCCACACCGCCCGGTGCACCTGGCCGATCGACGCCGCGGCCGACGGCTTGTCCTCGAACTCCACGAACAACTCGCGCCAGTCCTCGCCGAGCCGCTCCGTCAGCACACCGTGCACGGTGCGCGTCGGCATCGGCGGCGCCGCCTCCTGGAGCTTGGTCAGCGCGGCGCGGTAGGGACCGGCGACCTCCTCCGGCAGCGCCGACTCGAAGACGGACAGCGCCTGCCCGAACTTCATCGCCCCGCCCTTGAGCTCGCCGAGCACCTTGAACAGCTGCTCCGCCGTGCGCTGCTGCAGCTCGCGGCCGACGATCTCCGCGGACTCGCCCACGATCCGTTTCCCGAGCCCCCACGTGGCTCTCCCGGCGAAGCCGAGCGGGAGCGCGGCGAGCTTGGCGGTACGGGTGACCGCCTTGCGGGGAAGATCAGACATGCGCCCTCCAAGTCCCAGCCGGCCGGGCCGAGTCTGCCTTACGGCGCACGTCCCTCGACGGCCGGTCCTCTGCCATTGTCGCGTGTCGATCCTCGTCCGTAGAGGTGTGTCCCTCCTTACCTTTCTCCGCGGCTCCGCAGGGGCATGCGGAATGCGCCCAGACCGGTCGCGCGTGCCAGTGCAGACCGGGCAGCGAGACCTCCCATCGCGCGCCCGCGCTCGACGGCGACCGACCGTCCAGGAAGGCGAGCGCGTGCGTGGCCGCCAGCCCGGCGACGGTCGTGGCCAGCGCCAGAT
>NZ_JAWOAI010000737.1:0-3819 GCF_033194735.1 Streptomyces sp. W16 | reverse complement strand
CGCTCGTCGCCCGGCCGTGTCCGGGCGCCGGCCGGGACCGCCCAGCTCATCGCCGTGGACCACGTGGGCCGGATCACTCCGGGCCGCGCGCCCCCGGGCAACGGCCCGCCGTAGGCAGAAAAAGCGCTTGCACCGCCCCGTTAGACTTGGCCTATGGCCATTCTCCTCGCGCATTAGACGGCGGGAACGTCCTCAGCCGCCCCTTCCGCCTTCGACCCCGCTCTGGAGTCTGACCGTGATCTCCGCCTCCGGTATCGAGCTGCGCGCCGGTGCCCGCGTCCTCATCGAGTCCGCGACCTTCCGAATCGCCAAGGGCGACCGCATCGGCCTGGTCGGTCGCAACGGCGCCGGCAAGACCACCCTGACCAAGGTCCTGGCCGGTGAGGGACAGCCCGCCGGCGGCACCGTCACCCGCTCCGGCGAGGTCGGCTACCTGCCGCAGGACCCCCGCACCGGCGACCTGGACGTGCTCGCCAGCGACCGCATCCTCTCCGCGCGCGGCCTGGACACCCTGATCCGCAAGATGCGGGAGAACGAACAGCGCATCGCCAACGGCAGCGGCGCCACCCGCGACAAGGCCATGCGGCAGTACGAGCGCCAGGAGACCGAGTTCCTCACCAAGGGCGGCTACTCCGCCGAGGCCGAGGCCGCCACCATCGCCGCCGCCCTGAGCCTGCCCGACCGCGTGCTCGGCCAGCCGCTGCACACGCTCTCCGGTGGTCAGCGGCGCCGTATCGAGCTGGCCCGCATTTTGTTCTCCGACGCGGACACGCTCCTGCTCGACGAGCCCACGAACCACCTCGACGCCGACTCCATCGTCTGGCTGCGCGACTACCTGAAGACGTACCGCGGCGGCTTCATCGTGATCTCCCACGACGCCGACCTCGTAGAGACCGTCGTCAACAAGGTGTTCTACCTGGACGCCAACCGCGCCCAGATCGACATCTACAACATGGGCTGGAAGCTCTACCAGCAGCAGCGCGAGGCCGACGAGAAGCGCCGCAAGCGCGAGCGGCAGAACGCCGAGAAGAAGGCCGCCGCCCTGCACTCGCAGGCCGACAAGATGCGCGCCAAGGCCACCAAGACGGTCGCCGCGCAGAACATGGCCAAGCGCGCGGACCGGCTGCTCGCCGGACTGGACGCGGTGCGGGTCTCCGACAAGGTCGCCAAGCTGCGCTTCCCGGAGCCCTCGCCCTGCGGCAAGACCCCGCTCATGGCGGAGGGCCTGTCGAAGTCGTACGGCTCCCTGGAGATCTTCACCGACGTCGACCTGGCCATCGACAAGGGCTCACGCGTCGTCATCCTGGGTCTGAACGGCGCCGGCAAGACGACCCTGCTGCGGCTGCTCGGCGGCGCCGAGAAGCCCGACACCGGCGAGGTCATCGAGGGCCACGGCCTCAAGCTCGGCTATTACGCGCAGGAGCACGAGACCCTCGACCCGGAGCGTACGGTCCTGGAGAACATGCGCTCCGCCGCCCCCGACCTGGACCTGGTCGAGGTCCGCAAGACGCTCGGTTCCTTCCTGTTCTCGGGCGACGACGTCGACAAGCCCGCCGGGGTCCTCTCCGGCGGCGAGAAGACCCGCCTCGCGCTGGCCACCCTGGTGGTGTCCTCGGCGAACGTCCTGCTCCTGGACGAGCCGACGAACAACCTCGACCCGGCCAGCCGCGAGGAGATCCTCGGGGCGCTGCGCACGTACAAGGGCGCCGTCGTCCTCGTCACCCACGACGAGGGCGCGGTGGAGGCGCTGCAGCCGGAGCGGATCATCCTGCTGCCGGACGGTGTCGAGGACCTGTGGGGCGCGGACTACGCAGATCTCGTCGCCCTGGCCTGATCGAACCGGCTTGATCGAATGCTTGATCAACGGCGTATGGATCATTCGGCCTACCGGTGATCCACCATCTGTGTGAGATCTCCTCGTACCGAGGTGTGTCCTACATCAATTTCCCGGCCGAGTCCTTTATCGACAAGGGCTCGGCCGTTCTGTGTCTCTGACCAGGTACTTCGCGGAACAACTCGTTCGGCCGTACGGACGTGACCGTCAGGAATTCCACATTCCACTTGTGGGGACGCGCTCCTGTCGTCAAAACCTTGTCTTACGGACCTTGCCGAATGGGTGGCCATGAACGCTTGGAGGGGTGATCATGAGGAGACCAAGAGCGCACTTCCCATGAGGAGGCACGGGTGGCCGAGACTCTGAAGAAGGGCAGCCGGGTAACCGGCGCCGCGCGCGACAAGCTCGCGGCAGACCTGAAGAAGAAGTACGACTCCGGTGCGAGCATCCGGGCGCTGGCCGAGGAGACCGGCCGCTCGTATGGCTTCGTCCACCGGATGCTCAGCGAGTCCGGCGTCACGCTCCGTGGGCGTGGCGGGGCGACCCGGGGCAAGAAGGCTTCGGCCTGATCCCGAGCGGCCCATCGGCTTCGATGGTGGCCACCCGGTCGGACGACTGACCGGCCGGGTGGTTACTGTGCAGTCACTTAGCTCTGCTCTGTTGACCGCACACATCGGAGGCGCCCCATGGCTTCGCCCGAACAGGACGACAAGGACCTCGGTCCCGTACTCGACAAGGACGGCGTACGGCTCACCGTCGACGACGCGATCGCCACGGTGACGCTGACCAACCCGGCCAAGCGCAACGCCCAAAGTCCTGCTCTGTGGCGGGCGTTGGCGGAGGCCGGGCGGTTGCTGCCGGGCACCGTCCGTGTCGTCGTACTGCGTGCCGAGGGCAAGTCCTTCTCGGCCGGTCTCGACCGGCAGGCGTTCACGCCCGAGGGCTTCGACGGCGAACCGTCGTTCATCGACCTCGCGCACAGCAGTGACGCCGTGCTGGACGGGGCCATCGCCGAGTACCAGGCGGGCTTCACCTGGTGGCGACGCAGCGACATCGTGTCCATCGCCGCCGTACAAGGGCATGCCATCGGGGCCGGGTTCCAACTCGCCCTCGCCTGTGATCTGCGCGTCGTCGCCGACGACGTGCAGTTCGCCATGCGCGAGACCAGCCTCGGACTGGTGCCCGACCTGACCGGCACGCACCCGCTGGTGGGGCTCGTCGGCTACGCCCGCGCGCTGGAGATCTGCGCGACCGGGCGCTTCGTCTCGGCCGAGGAAGCGGTGAGCACCGGCCTGGCGAACATCGCCGTGCCCGCGGACCAGGTCGAGGACGCCGTACGCGACCTGGCGACAGCACTGCTGGCCGCGCCGCGCGACGCCGTCATCGAGACCAAGGCGCTGCTCCAGGGCGTCCAGGGGCGTACGTACGACGACCAGCGCACGGCCGAGCGCGCCGCCCAGGCACGGCGGCTGCGGGACCTGGCCGGCGTCGGCGAATAGGCGTCACGAATGGGCGTCGGTCGATCGTGGTTCAGCCGATCCTCGTGACGAGCACCGCCACGGTTGGGTGACCGGGCAGCACCTCGCCCACCCTCGCGCGGACCTCCCGGGCCACCTCCAGGGCCCGGTGGTCCGCGCGCACGGCGACCTCCACGCGCGCGTGCAGGCGCGCCAACGCACCTTCGTCCTGCCGCTCCTCGATGTGCACCGCCCGCCCCAGTCCGCCCAGCGCACCGGTCAGCCGGGCCACACCCGGGACGCCGAGCGCGGCTGCGATGATCAGGGACTCGCCGCCGTCGTCAACATTGACCATCTGGTCAACGTCATCAACGTGGTCAATGCCAGCGGGGGCATGATCCACATCGTCCACACGGTCAACGTCGTCCATATGGTCCAGCAAGGCTGTCACCTGTAGATCAACCTCCGACACCACCAGCCCGAGCCGCTCCGCCGCGGCCGTCGCCAGGGCCGTGCGCAGCCGGGACG
>NZ_JAWOAI010000736.1:0-3820 GCF_033194735.1 Streptomyces sp. W16 | reverse complement strand
CGACGCTCTTCCGATCTCACCTGGGCTCCCGCCACGACCCCGCCGCCCGCCTACCGCTCCGGCGCGACCTGGCTGCCCCGCAGCCGCTCCACCGCCCTCGCGGTCGGCCCCACCGGCACGGACCTCACGACCGACGCCGGCCGCACCTGGAAGACGGTCGACACCGGCTCGTACGACACCGTGGACTGTGCGGCCGACCTGGGCTGCTGGGCGGCGGGGGAGAAGGGGCGCGTGGCGCGGCTGGAGGACTGAGGAACCGGGGGCGGGGCGGGGGCCACCATGGTCCCCGCCGTTCTTCGCGCCCCGCAGGATCCCCGTACGCTCGGCACCACCATGACGACCGTACGCATTCCCGCGGGCTGGCCCGCGACCGAGGAGCAGGCCCGCGCCGTCCAGGACGAGTTGCGGGAACGGGTGGTGACGGGCGAACCGGGGCCGCCGCCAAGGACCGGGCACGTCACGGGAGTTGACGTCGCCTACGACGACGAGCGGGACGTGGTCGTGGCAGCGGCCGTCGTGCTGGACGCGGCGGACCTCACCGTCGTCGCCGAGGCCACCGCCGTCGGCCGGGTCTCCTTCCCGTACGTGCCGGGGCTGCTCGCGTTCCGTGAAATCCCCACGGTGCTGGCCGCGTTGGAGGCCCTGCCGTGCCCGCCGGGCCTGGTCGTGTGCGACGGCTACGGCCTGGCCCACCCGCGCCGCTTCGGCCTCGCCAGCCACCTCGGCGTCCTCACCGGCCTGCCCACGATCGGCGTCGCGAAGAACCCCTTCACCTTCACCTACGACGACCCGGGCATCCCGCGCGGCTCCGCCTCCCCGCTCCGTGCGGACGCCGACGAGGTCGGCCGCGCGCTGCGTACCCGCGAGGGCGTGAAGCCGGTCTTCGTCTCCGTCGGCCACCGGGTGACCCTGGACAACGCCTGTGCCCACACCCTCGCGTTGACCCCGGAGTACCGCCTCCCGGAGACGACCCGCAGGGCGGACGCGCTGTGCCGGCGGGCACTGCGGGAGGCGACCGCCTGAGTACCCGCGTCGAGCCGCTTCTGAGTACCTGTTCTGAGTACTTGTACGGATGTGGCCGCACCCGGGTGATCGGCAGGCTGTGCCGCATGACAACGCACCGTTCCCCGAAGCCCGTTGCCCACCCGAGCCAGCCGATCGAGCGTGCCGTGACGATCGCGCTCGTCCTGTCCGTGGCGGCGGGCCTCGCCTGGATCGGCGGGATGATCTACACGCTGTGGCCGTGAGCCGGGCGGGCCCATCGGGGCGGGACAGGGCGGGACGGGGCGGGAAACCAACGAGCCCCACACCGCAACAAACGGTGTGGGGCTCGGACTTGAGCGCCGGGCAGGCCTTGCACCTGCATTTCCCCGCAGGAAGCGGGGCGTCTTTCCTTGGACGACCGACGCGCGACCAGACTCCGGATGTTCCGGCGACCGGCTCAAGATCCATCCTAGCCCATCCCGAGGATTACTCCGAACTCCCGGATCAGCGCGGCCAGTTCGTGGCCCGGCGTGCCGCGTCGGCATGCCACCAGCCCGGCGGGGACGGGCCGACGGCCGCGGCGGTGGGCTGGTCCGGGTGCAGTCCGAGGCGCCGTAGCGCGTCGGCGCGCACCCGGACGTCGAACCAGCCGTGCCAGTGGCCGTCCGGTCCGATGCCGCAGGCGAGACCCCAGCTCAACTCGTCCTGGGCGAAGGGCATCCAGTCGATGCCGCGCTCGCGCAGTCAAGCGCGCGTGGCCGCCCACGGTGTGAGGCGGCCGGGCAGGTTCTCGTAGGCCGCGACGGTGATCCACTCGGTGTACGGCGTCTCCATGGCGTCCATCGTGACACGAGGAGCCGCCACACTCACCGGGTCGCCGCCACCCGGAACACGATGCCCGCGGCGCGGAGTCGCTCGATGAGGGCGTCGCCCATCGCGACCGCCGTCGTCACCTGCCCTGCGGTGGGCGGGAGTTCGTCGAGGGCCAGGGCGAGGGCCGCTTCCGCGAACATCTTCGCCGTCTCGTCGTAGCCGGGGTCGCCGCCCGCGACCTCGGTGAAGACGCGTCGGCCGCCGCCCTCGCCCACGAACTTCACCGAGAACCAGCTCTTCGCCCGCTTCTCCGGGCTCGGTCCGTCGCCCGGCTTCAGGCGGTCGGACAACCAGCGTCGGGCGGGCGGGAGTTGAGCGGCGGTGGCCAGTGCCCCGACCGCCGTGACACCGCCGAGCGCCACGGGAAGGTGCCGTACGGCCGCGTAGTGGCGGTAGCGGAAGTCGGGGCCGTAGCGGTCCAGGGCCTTCGCGGACCGTTGGACGACCTGCGGGTCGATGGTCGGCAGGGGCACCGCCCAGGAGCCGACCTCCCCGGCGAACCGCGGTGCCCCCATGGGTGCGGTGGCCCGGCGGCCGACCAGTCGTGGCTCGTGGCGGCGCCGCTCCCGGGCGGCGGACAGCACGTGACGGCCGCGCCCGAGCTGGGTCAGTGCCGTGGCGAACGTACCGCCGGAGAACATCGCGTCGGCGGTCACGAATCCGTCCACCGTCAGCGGAACCCCCTCCGGCAACTGCTGGACGGTGAAGTATGCCCCCAGGTCGTGCGGAACCGAGTCGAAACCGGCGGAGTGCACCAGCCGTGCGCCGGTCTCACGCGCGCGTGCGTCGTGGCGGACGTACGTCAGGTCGACGAACTCCGGCTCGCCGCTGAGGTCGAGATAGTCGGCGCCGGTGTCCGCGCAGGCGGCGACGAGGTCCTCGCCGTAGCTGACGTAGGGGCCGACCGTGGTGGCCACCACGCGCGCGTGCTCGGCGAGTTCGCGCAGGGAGGCCGGGTCGGACACATCGGCGCGCAGGACGCCCACCGCCGTGCCGCCGGGCAGCCGTTCGCGCAGCCGCTTCAGTTTCAGCTCGTCGCGGCCGGCGATCGCCCAGCGCAGCCCCTCGGGCGCGTGCGCGGCGAGGTACTCCGCGGTGAGCGCGCCGACGAAGCCCGTGGCTCCGAAGAGCACGATGTCGTAGGGACGGTCCGTCCTGTTCAGCCTGCTCATGACACTCCTGGGTCCCGCAGCCCGCGCCGCTGTCGGTGGCTGAGGCTAGCGTGAAGAGTGCGGAGCCCGACGACGAGCCCGGAGGTATCAGGTGGCCGTGCCCAGGAACGCCCTGAAGAAGTGGGCGAAAGTACGCGAGTTCGCCCACGGGCTGCCGGGTGCCGCCGAGCTGGACGCAGCCGAACACGGTTGACGGCGGGCAACTTGGCTAAGCGCTTGCTCGCCCAAGCCTTGTATTGAGTGGAACACGTTCTTATCATCACTGGTGTTACATCAGTTGTGTCACAGCTGGGGGCTGGATGACAGCGGCAACGACGCCCGGGCACGGCCCGCTCTCCGGCGTGCGCGTCGTCGAGCTGGCCGGGATCGGCCCCGGCCCCTTCGCGGCCATGCTCCTCGCCGACCTCGGCGCCGACGTCGTCCGCGTCGACCGGCCCGGCGGCCCCGGACTCGGGGTCAGCCCCGAGCACGACGTCACCAACCGCAACAAGCGCTCGGTGCTCGTCGACCTGAAGGCGCCCGACGGCCCCGCGCGCGTCCTCGACCTGGTCGAACGCGCCGACATCCTGATCGAGGGCAACCGCCCCGGCGTCACCGAGCGCCTCGGCGTCGGCCCCGGGCCCTGCCACGCCCGCAACCCCCGGCTCGTCTACGGCCGGATGACCGGCTGGGGCCAGGACGGCCCCCTCGCCCAGCGCGCCGGCCACGACATCGCGTACATCGCCCTCACCGGCACCATCGGCATGATCGGCAGCCCGGGGGAGCCACCGCCCGCCCCCGCCAACCTGCTC
>NZ_JAWOAI010000735.1:0-3825 GCF_033194735.1 Streptomyces sp. W16 | reverse complement strand
CCGCCGCCCGCGACGGCCGTGGTCACCGTGTCGTGGACGTGCAGCCGCCGCCCCTCCGCCTCCAGCGCCCGCCGCAGCCGCTGCTCGCGCCGCTGCGCGTAACCACTGACGTCGGCCGCCATGTGGACCTCGTCCGCGTCGGTCTCGGCGGCCACCTTGCACACCTCACCGGCGACGTCACCGGAGCGGACCACCAGCCGGCCGCCCCGCTCGCGCAGGCCCGTGTCGAGGTCGCGGAGACAGTCGGCGAGGAACGCCAGCCGGTTGGGCGCGGCGAACCCGGAGTCCGTCACACCCCGGTCGCGTACGAACAGGGGGACCACCTGGCGGGCCCCGTCGGCGGCCCGCAGCGCGGGGTGGTCGTGCAGACGCAGGTCCGAGGTGAACAGGACGACCGAGACGTTCATGGTGCGCACTCCTGGGGACGGGAAAGGCGGCCGTGAGGTGCTTCCGGTCGGCGGCACCCGGCGGATGCTGCTGTCACCCGACGGGCGTACGTCCCCTCGGCACCGCGGTGACGTGCATGTCCACGCCGATCGGGGGCAGGCGCACGGGTACGACGGTCCCCGTGGGGAGCCGAGGGTCGATGCTGGAGGTGTCTGCGGACATGGTCGCCAGGGTGTTGGAGCGGTTTCCGGCGGGAGCCCCGCGCGGATCATGGCCCGCCGAGGAGTTCGCGGCCCGGCGCCGCGCCGAGGGTCAGCCCGCCAGGGTCGTCATGGACCTGAAGTCCGACGCGTTCCTCGTGGTGGTCCCGATGGGCGACGAGGACTGACCGTACGGCGCACCGGCCTCAGGACTGTGTTCCGCCCAGCTCGCGCGCCCGCCGCACGAACGCCTCGTACAGATCTCCGGCCGCCTGCGGCACGGACTCCGCGCGTCGGCGGCGCAGCATCAGCAGCACCCGGGCCCTGTCGCCGGCGATCGGCCGGTAGGTGATCGCACCGAGCCGCTCCAGCGGGTCCCCGATCACGCTGAAGTCGGGCAGGACCGTCGCCCCCAGCCCCTCCGCGACCATGAGCTTGCCCATCTCGGCGCCATCGGTCGAGTAGGCGAAAGCAGGCCCCCGCCCATTGAGCAGCCGGTGGACATAGCGGTGCATCACATAGCCGGAGCGCATACCGATCAGCGGTTCGGTGAGTAGCTCGTCCACAGTGACGGTCGGCCGGGCCGCCAGCGGGCTGTCGGGACGTACACACACCACCGGCAGCCCGGACAGCAGCTCGGTGGACTCGAAGTCGGCCGGCATGTCGTCACCGTCGAGGTGATTGACCAGCCCGAGATCGAAACCGCCCTCCGCCAGCGCCCGATGGATGTCCGTCTGCTGAGCGCCGACCACCTCGACCTGGGTGAGCGGATGCGAGGCGCGGAACTCGCGGACGACGGGCAGCAGCAGCGGCACCGTCGCCGCGTTCACCGTGCCCACCCGCACCATGCGGCTGATCCGGTGCCGCTCGCCCGCCGCCGCCCGCAGCCGGTCCACCGCGTCCAGCACGTCGACGATCTTCGGCAGCAGCTCCCGGCCCGCCGCGCTCATCGTCGCGCCGGTCCTTTTGCGCTCAAGGAGGTCGACCCCGAGTTCGCGTTCGAGATTCCTCACCGTCTCGCTCAACGCGGGCTGCGACAGGCGCAGTTCCTCGGCGGCCCGGCGCAGCGAGCCGAGCCGGGTCACGGCCGCGATGTATTCCAGCTGTTCGGTCCGCATGCCCGCAGAATGCGGCCGATTTCCCGGGCCGTTCAAGGGTTTCCCTGTCACACCTTCGTGAAATTCAATGGTCCGCGATACGAGACCGGTCGGGTTTTCCTTGACGGTCCTCGCGGGCGGCTGCCACGATCGATGGCATGAAGATGCGACTGGACCTCACGCGGCGACGCCACGTCGACCTCGCGCGCGTCTCCAGCGCCTCCTGTTGCACCGCGGCCTGATCCCCTTTCCCTCCCTGTCGTGATCCGCCGCTCCT
Organism: Streptomyces sp. W16; assembly: GCF_033194735.1. NCBI lineage: Bacteria > Bacillati > Actinomycetota > Actinomycetes > Kitasatosporales > Streptomycetaceae > Streptomyces > Streptomyces sp. W16. The sequence continues at coordinate 1,864 of NZ_JAWOAI010000735.1, read as the reverse complement.
TTTCCGCCTCCGTCTGACCTCCGCCGGATTTCGCTCCGGCCGGATTCGGCGTGCCCGGAAACACATTCCGCAACAGGAGTTCCGCATGCCCGCAGCGCCCGTGAAATTCGCCTACTGGGTCCCCAATGTCAGCGGGGGACTCGTCACCAGCAAGATCGAGCAACGCACCGACTGGAGCTACGAGTACAACCGCGAACTCGCCGTCCTCGCCGAGAACAACGGCTTCGAGTACGCGCTCAGCCAGGTCCGTTACATGGCCAGCTACGGCGCCGAGTTCCAGCACGAGTCGACCAGCTTCAGCCTTGCCCTCCTCCTCGCCACCCAGCGCCTGAAGGTCATCGCCGCCGTCCACCCCGGCCTGTGGCATCCGGGCGTCCTCGCCAAACTCGGCGCCACCGCAGACCACTTGTCCAACGGCCGCTTCGCCGTCAACGTCGTGTCCGGCTGGTTCAAGGGCGAGTTCACGGCCCTCGGCGAGCCCTGGCTTGAGCACGACGAGCGCTACCGCCGCTCCGAGGAGTTCATCCGGGCCCTGCGCCAGATCTGGACCGAGGACCACACCGAACTCGCCGGAGACTTCTACCGGTTGCGTGACTTCTCCCTCAAGCCCAAGCCCCTCAACACCCTTGAGCGACCGCACCCCGAGATCTTCCAGGGCGGCAACTCCACCGCCGCCCGCGCGATGGCCGGCCGGGTCTCCGACTGGTACTTCTCCAACGGCAAGGACTTCGACGGCGTCACCGAACAGATCGCCGACGTACGCCACTCGGCGGCCCAAGTCGGCCGCACCGCACCGAAGTTCGGCCTCAACGGCTTCCTCATCGCCCGCGACACCGAGACCGAGGCCCGCGACACGCTCCGGGAGATCGTCGCCAAGGCCGACCGCGAGGCCGTAGCGGGCTTCGGGGCCGCGGTGAAGCAGGCCGGACAGTCCTCGGCCGACGGCAAGGGCATGTGGCAGGACTCCACGTTCGAGGACCTGGTGCAGTACAACGACGGCTTCCGTACGGGGCTCATCGGCACCCCGGAGCAGATCGCCGAACGGATCGTCGCGTACCGGAAGCTGGGCGTCGACCTTCTCCTGCTGGGCTTCCTGCACTACCACGAGGAGGTCGAGTACTTCGGCAAGCGGGTACTGCCCCTCGTGCGCGAACTGGAGGCCCAACTTCCCGACGCCGAGGCCGAGTCCGTCTCCGTGCACGCCTGATCGCCCCCGCAGCAGACCAGAAAGAGGACCCATGGCCACCGTCCTGTCCGTCTCCGGCAGCCCCTCCGTCTCCTCCCGCACCAACCGGCTCCTGCGCCACCTGGACAAGCGGCTGATCGCCCAGGGGCACGAGGTGATCCCGCTCGACGTGCGCACCATCCCCGCCGAGGCACTGCTCGGCGCGGACTTCCGGCACCCGGCAATCGTCGAGGCGACCGAACTGTTCGCCCGCGCCGACGGAGTGGTCGTCGGCACACCCGTCTACAAGGCCTCCTACTCCGGAGTCCTCAAGGCGCTGCTCGACCTGCTCCCGCAGTACGCCCTCAACGGCAAGACCGTGCTGCCGCTCGCCACCGGTGGGTCCACCGCACATGTGCTGGCCATCGACTACGCGCTCCGCCCGGTGCTGAACTCCATGGGCGCGGCGCACATAGTCCAGGGCTGGTTCACCCTCGACAAGGACATCACCACCCACGAGGACGGCTCGCTCACCGTGGCCCCGGCCACCACCGAGGCCCTCACCCAGGTGGTGGACCAGTTCTCGGCGGCCCTCGGCCGCACCCCGCTCCTGGCGGCGGCGAGCTGACCACCATGACCGCCGACGAGCCCGCCCGCGCGACCGACCGTACGACCGCACGCACGACGGCGCAGGAGACC
>NZ_JAWOAI010000734.1:0-3826 GCF_033194735.1 Streptomyces sp. W16 | reverse complement strand
CCCGACGTCGCCGCCGGTGCCGCGTTCGAGTTGGACGCCGCGCGTGCCGCGTGCACCGACGCGCTCGGGGTGCTCGCCGCCGCGCGGCCCGACCGTCTGGTGGTCGTCGGGCCCGCCGAGCAGAGCGGGCGAGGGCCGCATCCTGAGGGCACCCGGGGTTCGTTCCGCGGCTTCGGAGTGGACCTCGGCGTACGGCTCGGGAGGGAGAGGGTCGCCGTGTCGGAGCGAGTACTTCCGCCCTCGCTCGCCGTCGCCGCGTGGCTGCTGGAGCGGACCGGTTGGTCCGATGCCCCGATCGAGGGACTCGGTGTGGGGGAACCTCTCGCGGCCGAGCGGTGTATCGAAGTCGGGAAGGACATCGTCGCGCAGGCCGAGCGGGTCGCCCTGCTGGTGATGGGCGACGCCAGCGCGTGCCGGACGCTGAAGGCGCCGGGCTATCTCGACGAGCGCGCGGCACCCTTCGACGCCGAGGTCGCGCGTGCGCTGGGGGCGGCGGACGTCCCGGCCCTCAAGGCGCTGGACGCCGAGCTGGCGTACGAGCTGAAGGCCTCCGGCCGCGCCCCCTGGCAGGTCCTCGCGGGCGCGGCGGAGGGTGCTGACCTAGGCGGCGCGCTGTTGTACGAGGACGCGCCGTACGGCGTCGGATACGTGGTCGCGACCTGGTCGTAGGCGCGGTGCGGTCGCAGCACGGTCGTGGACCTGGTGCAGCCGCGAAACGGCGGACGGCCGGGGAGCCTGGTGCTCCGCGGCCGTCCGCCGATCGATGTGCGGGTGCTGTTCAGGTGGTCGGCGGGGTCGAGTCCGGCGGTGCGGTCGTGCCGCCGCGCTCCGTCCCCGCGCTCCCCGTGTCGTCCTTGTGCGCGAGTCGGTCCATGGCGTCCTTGGCCTTGCCCGTGCCTGTCTGGATCTTGTCGCTGTACTTGCCCTTGGTCTTCTCGTCGACCATCTTCGCGGCCTTGTCGAGGCCGCTCTCGATCTTGCCTCCGTGCTGCTGCGCGAGGCCCGAGACCTTGTCCTTCGCCGGGGCGAGTTTGGCCTTCAAACTGTCCATCAGACCCATGGTTCACCTTCCACGCGGGGCGGTTACGTGCGGGCGCCTTCACCGGCCTCGTTGTCGGCGGCCTCTTCGGCGGACTGCTGCTTGGGGATCTCGACGCTGTCGACGACCTCGATGTCGGTGGCGGCCCCGACGGCCTCCGTCGCCGTCGTCCCCGCCGCTTCCTGCGCGCCTGCCCCTGCCTCGGTCTCCGACACCTCGTCCGCCGATTCGGCCGTGAGGCCACCGGCCGTCTCCGTGTCGGAGGTCGACGCCTCCTCCGTAGCCTTCGACCTCCGAAGAAGCCGGTCAAAAACGCCCATATCCACTCCATACGTTACTCGTGCGGGCGAAATCCCGCGTAGCCCGGTGCGTCCGTTTGCGTCACCCGGGTCGCCGCCTCCAGAAACCGGCGGCGGGACATCTCGCAACGGGCAACGACCCCAAACGGGTGCCGTCACGTAACTCGTTCGAGGCGAGGTCCGACGTTTGCGAGACTGGGAACGTGAGCAGCGCACCCCCCGCCCCCCGAGTCATCGCCGTCGTCGGACCGACCGCGGCCGGAAAGTCCGATCTGGGCGTCTTTCTGGCCCAGCGTCTAGGTGGCGAGGTCGTCAACGCCGACTCCATGCAGCTCTACCGAGGGATGGACATCGGCACCGCCAAGCTGACGCCCGAGGAGCGCGGCGGCATCCCGCACCACCTCCTGGACATCTGGGACGTCACCGTCACGGCGTCCGTCGCGGAGTACCAGCGCCTCGCCCGCGAGCACATCGACGCCCTGCTCGCCGAGGGCCGCTGGCCGATCCTGGTCGGCGGCTCCGGGCTGTACGTGCGCGGGGCCGTCGACAACCTGGAGTTCCCCGGCACCGACCCCGAGGTCCGGGCCCGCCTGGAGGAGGAGCTCGCCCTGCGCGGCTCCGGCGCCCTGCACGCCCGCCTGGCCGCCGCCGACCCCGAGGCCGCGCACGCGATCCTGCCCAGCAACGGCCGCCGTATCGTCCGGGCCCTGGAGGTCATCGAGATCACCGGCAAGCCCTTCACCGCCAACCTTCCCGGCCACGACTCGATCTACGACACCGTCCAGATCGGCGTCGACGTGGCCCGCCCCGAACTCGACGAGCGCATCGCGCGCAGAGTCGACCGGATGTGGAGCGCGGGGCTCGTGGACGAGGTGCGGGAGCTGGAGGCGCGGGGCCTGCGCGAGGGGGTCACCGCGTCCCGTGCGCTCGGCTACCAGCAGGTGCTCGCGGCGCTCGCGGGGGAGTGCACGGAACAGGAGGCGCGCGCGGAGACCGTGCGGGCCACCAAGCGCTTCGCGCGCCGTCAGGATTCGTGGTTCAGGCGCGATCCCCGGGTGCACTGGTTGAGTGGGGCTGCGGCAGATCTCACAGAACTTCCGCACCTGGCACTGGCGTTGGTCGAACGACCGGTCACAGCCTGATCACGTCCTGGCATCGGGACGCTCCGGCCGCGGCTCGGGCCTCCGGGGGCGTGCCATCATCGAGCTTCGATCGACCAAGTGGAGTCCGAGTTGGGAGGGCGCGTGGCGATGGAGGCCGGCCCTCGCGACACCGCAGAAGGCATCGAGCAGGTCACCGCGGACCGTGGTGAACCGGAAGAGGGCGACGGTCGACTGAGCCCGGACGGCCCGGACGAGACCCAGGGCGGTGTGACCGCCGACGGTCCCGATCCCGACGAGATGTTCGCCGGACCCGAGGTCGAGGTCGAGCTCCGCCCGCAGCGCCGTCTGCGTATCTGGCAGCTCGCCCCCATCGTCGCCCTGGCCGCGGTCGGCTCCCTGATGTTCGCCTTCCCGCTCGCCTTCGACTTCGGCGACAGCGGGGCCGTGGTCGCCATGCTCGGCCTGCTCATCTGCTCCTGCGCGGCCGGCTGGGGCATGACGGCCGCCCGCCGCGTCGGCCACATCTGGCCCGGCTTCCCGCAGCGCGGTTCCGGGCGACGCCTGGACTGGCGGGTCGTCATCGCCTACGCCCTGGTGGTTGCCGTGATCGTGGTACTCGCCGTGTGGCGCGTGGCCAGACTCCGCTAGCCGCACAGGTCGGTCGCAGCACTCGTAGAGGTCGGTCACAACTGGTCGCCGGGTTGTCGTAGCCACCCCGTACGATCGACGCATGAGCACGCGGATCGCCTTCCTCAAGGGGCACGGCACCGAGAACGACTTCGTGATCGTCCCGGACCCCGAGAACGTCATCGACCTCTCCCCGGCCGCCGTGGCCGCCCTGTGCGACCGCCGCGCGGGCATCGGCGGCGACGGGCTGCTGCATGTCGTGCGGTCCGCCGCGCACCCCGAGGCGCGGGACATGGCGGCCGAGGCGGAGTGGTTCATGGACTACCGCAACGGCGACGGCTCGGTCTCCGAGATGTGCGGCAACGGAGTGCGTGTGTTCGCGCGCTATCTCCAGCGCGTCGGACATGTGGCCGCAGGGGACATCGCGGTCGCCACGCGCGGGGGAGTCAAGACCGTCCACATCGCCAAGGACGGCGACATCACGGTCGGCATGGGCAAGGCGCGTCTCCCCGAAGGGGGCGTCACGGTGAGCGTCGGCGAGCGCAGTTGGCCCGCGCGGAACGTGAACATGGGCAACCCGCACGCGGTCGCCTTCGTCGACGACCTCGCGCACGCCGGTGACCTGTACTCCCCGCCGCCCTTCAGCCCGGCCGGTGCCTATCCGCAGGGTGTGAACGTCGAGTTCGTGGTCGACCGGGGCCCCGGCCACGTGGCCATGCGCGTGTACGAGCGCGGTGCGGGCGAGACCCGCTCGTGCG
>NZ_JAWOAI010000733.1:0-3847 GCF_033194735.1 Streptomyces sp. W16 | reverse complement strand
CCGCAAGGCCCTGCTGAACCGCCCCCGCACCGCCCTGGTCATCGGCCCGGCGACGACCGCGCAGCGCGTCGCGGCGGCGGTTCTACGACACCCGGGGTGCGGGATCGAGCCGGTCGGCATCGTCGCCGACCGCCCGGACGGCAGCGAGGGCCTGCCCGTACTGACCACCGGCGAGGAGGTCGAACGCGCCCTCATCCAGAACGGCGTCCGGGCCGTCCTCACCGTGCATCCCTCCGTACGGTCCGAACGCGGGCCGCTGCTGCGGGCGTTGGCGGAGTCGGGCTGCGCGGTGTGGGAGGTCGACGCCGACTCGCCCTCGTACGAGATGCGCGACCAGCTCGCCGGATTCGCCTGCCGCCGACTGGAGTTGGGGTCGCGGCGGCGAGGCAGTCTCGGCAAGCGGGTGCTGGACATGCTGGTGTCAGGCTTCCTGCTCCTCCTGGTCAGCCCGCTGCTGCTGGTGTGCGCGACGGTCCTCCGGCTCACCGACGGACCCGGCGTCGTCTTCCGCCAGGAGCGCATCGGCAAGGACGGACGCCCCTTCACCCTGCTGAAGTTCCGCACCCACCGCCCGGTCGACGAGCACGAGGCGGCGACCCGCTGGAGTGTCGCGGGCGAACACCAGATGAGCCGCTTCTGCCGCTTCCTGCGGCAGACCTCGCTGGACGAACTGCTCCAGCTGTGGAACGTCTTCCGGGGCGACATGAGCCTGGTCGGCCCCCGGCCCGAACGCCCCTACTTCGTCGCGCAGTTCAGCCAGACCTACCCCGGCTACGCGGCCCGCCACCGGATGCAGACCGGTATCACCGGCCTCGCCCAGATCCACGGGCTGCGCGGCGACACCTCGATCGAGGACCGCTGCCGGTTCGACAACGCGTACATCGACAACTGGTCGCTGTGGCAGGACATCTGCATCCTCGCCCGCACCGCGACCGCGCTCGTACGTCCGACGGGGAGCTGAGCCGTGAACCACCGCCTGCGCACGTTCGCCCCGGTCCTGCCGGTCATCGCCGTGATCGCCCTGCTCGGCCTGCCGCTCGCCCCGGGCGCGGGCGGCGCCGGTCCGGCCGACGCGGTCTCCGGGCTGGTGGTGCTGTACTGCGGGATCCGGCTGCTCCGCGAGCGCAGGCGCCCGCTGACCCCAACTGCCGTGGTGGTCATGGGACTTCCGGTCCTCGGCCTGTCCATCGCGGCGATGGGCGCGTCCTCGCCGGGGGCGGGGCTGAGCGGCCTGGGCCGCTACCTGCAGATCTTCGTCCTCGTCCCGGCGGCGGTCGTGCTGTTGGTCCGCGACCGGCGCGACTTCCGCCTGCTGGCCTGGTCGTTCGTCTCACTCGCCCTGTGGCAGGGGGCGATCGGAGTCAAGCAGTACGTCACCGCGACCGGCGCCTCCTACCAGGGCGAGGACATCCGCGCCGTGGGCACCTTCGGACCGACCGACGTGATGGGCATGGCGACGGTGGTGTCCTTCGGTCTGATCTGCGCGGTAGCCCTGGCATTGGGCCTGGGCCGGAACGACGCACGGCAGCGGGCAGTCGCCGCGGCCTGCACCTTCGCGCTTCTTGTCCCCCTCGCCCTGTCCTTCAGCCGCGGCGCGTGGATCGCGACCGCCGCGACCTGCGCGCTGCAACTGGCGCTGGCCGGACTGCGGCGCGCGCTGAAGGTGGCCGCGGCCGTGACTGCTGCGGGGGTGGTCCTGGTCGGCGGCTTCGGCGTCGGTACGGCGATGCTCCAGGAGCGGATCAGCAGCATCACCCAAGTCACCGACGCGCCGGACCAGTCGGTGATCGACCGGTACACCATGTGGGCGGCGGCGACCGCGATGTGGCGTGAACACCCGCTGACCGGCGTCGGGTTGAAGGGCTTCCCCGAACACCGCGACGGCAACGCCTCGTTGGCCCTGTCCTCCGGCAGCGACACGGAGGGCGCGGGCGCGGCCTTCCTCAAGCAGCCCCTGCTCTCCCCCCACAACATGTACCTCCTGGTCCTCAGCGAACAGGGCCTGATCGGCCTCCTCACCCTGGCCGGCAGCTGGCTGGCCCTGCTGGTGTGCGCACTGCGCGGTCTCTTCCGTGCCCACCGCACCAAACTCCCGGGTCTGGACTGCGCGTTGGTCTCCAGCGGCCTCCTGATCTGGCAACTGATCGACTTCATGTACGCGGACATCGGCGGCCCGTCGACGGTCCTGACGGCGGTGGTGTTCGGGGTGGCGGCGTGGTGGTCGCTGGTGGGGGCGAGCGAGGAGGAGCGACCTACGGTGGCAACTCCGGTGCGAGCAACCGCCGAAGGGGCCATGGCCCAATGACGGTGACGCCTCCGACAAAGGCCGGCAGCAGCCCACCTAAGGGGCGCGGGGAACTGCGCGACCAGCCCCAACGGCGCAGCACCCAACACCCCACCGAGCCACCCCTGATCCCATCCCCCTCACAAGAAAGCCCCGCCCCAGAATCCCGCCGCTTCCTGGCCAAAGCCGCCCTCATCACCGCCGTCCTCTCCATCACCGGCTCCCTCCTGGGCCTGGCCAGAGACCAATCCCTCGCCCGCCTCTTCGGCGCCGGCAGCGAGACGGACGCCTTCCTCGTCGCCTGGACCATCCCCGAGTTCGCCGCCACCCTCCTCATCGAGGACGGCCTCGCGTTCGCCCTGATCCCGGCCTTCAGCATGGCGCTGGCCCGCAGAGCACAAGGCGCCCCCGGCGACCCTGTCCGCGCCCTGGTAAAAGCCACCCTCCCCCGCCTCACGCTGGCATTCATCGCGGTGTCGGCACTGTTCATCGCAGCAGCCCCCTACCTGGTCGAGGCCCTCGCCCCCGGCCTGCCCAACCCCGCGCTGGCGGTCAGCTGCACCCGCATCACCGCCACCTGCGTCCTGAGCTTCGGCCTGGCCGGCTACTGCAGCGCAGCTCTCCGCGCCCACCGCCGCTTCGTGGCACCGGCGGCGATCTATGTGGCGTACAACATCGGCATCATCGCCGGGATGTACGCCTTCGGCGCGCACTGGGGCGTACGGTCGGCGGCCCTCGGCGTGGCCGCGGGCGGCTGCCTGATGGTTTTGACCCAACTACCCGCGCTGGTACGCCAGTTGAGGAGCCACAAGCCGACGACCCCGGACGCCGTCGTCGACGACGCCACGGAGACCCCCCGCCCGATGAACCTCGCGTTGATGGCGACGGTGCTGCTCTTCGCGCTCTGCCGCCAGTCCCAGGTCCTCATCGAGCGCTTCCTCGCCTCCCACCTCCCGGCCGGCGCGATCTCGCATCTGAACTACGCGCAGAAGGTCGCCCAGATGCCGATGGTGCTCTCGCTGATGCTGTGCACGGTCACCTTCCCGGTGGTCGCGCGGGCGCTCGCCGAGGGCGACACGGAGAAGGCCCGCAACCGCGTGGAACGCGACCTCGCGCTCGCCGCCTGCCTCGTCCTGCTGGGCGCCGCCACGGTGATCGCCTGTGCCCCGCAGATCATCGAACTCCTCTTCCAGCGGGGCGCGTTCACCGCCCACGACACCGCGGCCACGGCGGGCGTGATGCGCGTGTACGCGCTCGGACTGCTCGGCCAGACCCTGGTCGGCGTCCTGGTCCGCTCCTACTTCTCGGCCGGCCGCCCCACCTGGTACCCGGTCGGCGCGATGGCCGCCGGCATCGTCGTGACCTCCTGGATCGGCGCCTGGACGGTCGGCCCCTGGGGCGTCATCGGCATCGCGATCGCCAACGCCACCGGCATCACCGTCACCGCCGTACTCCTGCTGTGCGGCAGTGGCCCGCGCAGCGTCCCGATCCGCACCCGGCAGGTCCTGATCGAGCTGAGCCGCCCCGTGCGCGCGGCGGCGGTCGCGACGGTAGCCGGGGCGT
>NZ_JAWOAI010000732.1:0-3847 GCF_033194735.1 Streptomyces sp. W16 | reverse complement strand
GCCGGGCCGCGGTCGCCGCCGTCGCCGCGCGGCGCGGGCTGTGGATCGTCGAGGACGATCCCTACGGCGAACTCCGCTTCGAGGGCGAGCGGTTGCCGTGGATCGCGGCCCACGAGGGCGCGGCGGACCGTACGGTGCTGCTCGGCTCCTTCTCCAAGGTGATGGCGCCCGGGCTGCGGCTCGGCTGGCTGCGGGCGCCCGGTGCGCTGCTGCGGGCCTGTGTGGTCGCCAAGCAGGCCGCCGACCTGCACACCCCGACCGTCAACCAGCTTGCCGCGGCACGGTACTTGGCGGACAACGACCTCGACGCGCATGTCGCGCGGGTGGCCGCCGTCTACCGGGAGCGGCGCGACGCCATGCTCGGGGGGCTTGCCAACTCGCTTCCGGAGGGGTCCGGTTGGGAGCGGCCCGAGGGCGGCATGTTCCTGTGGGCGCGGCTTCCGGAGTCGTACGACACGACGGAGCTGCTGTCGCGGGTGGTGCGGCAGGAGGTGGCCTATGTGCCGGGGGCGCCCTTCTACGCCGGGGAGCCCGACCGGTCGACGATGCGGCTGTGCTTCGTGACGCAGACGCCACAGGAGATCCGGGAGGGGCTCAGGAGGTTGGGGGAGGGGCTGCGGGACGGATTCGGGGCGAACAGCTGAATCCCCTTGGTATCGGGTCCAGTTGACCTCTGGAATACTTGATCACGCAAGCATAGAGTCGATGCGTCACAGCGCTGCTGATGTCATCACCCCTGGAAGGAAGTGCCATGGCACCGGTGCTCGTCGGACGCGAAGGCCTGCTCGCGGGAGAGCGCATCCCGATCGTCGACACCCGCGTCACCTTCGGGCGCAACGCGGGGAACACGGTCGTCATCGCCAGCCCGAGCGTCTCCCGCTTCCACGCGGAGATCGTCTTCGACCAGGACGCGGGATACGTCCTGAGCGACCTCGGCAGCAGCAACGGCACGCAGGTCAACGGGGAAGAGGTGGAGTCCCGGCTGCTGCAGGCCGGTGACGAGATCACCATCGGCGACCAGGAGTTCCGCTTCGAGGTGGCGGACGCCATGCAGACTCTCATGGCGCTCAACCTGCCCCGCTCGGTGACCCACCCGGAGGAGGGCGACGAGGGCTCGCTGCTGCGGGTCACTGTCGTCGGCGGTGGCCCGGTCGGGCTGTCCATGGCGCTGCTCCTTGAGCACTTCCTCGGGGCGCAGGTCAAGGTCACCGTCTACGAGGGCCGGTGGCGCAAGGCCGGCCGCACTGTCGTCTGGAAGAGCGCGGACGAGGGCAACGTACGGCGCCAGCAGGTGGTGACCGTGCAGAGCCGGCAGTACCTCGCCTGGCCGCAGTACGTACAGGACCGGCTCTTCGACCCCGAGCACTACACCGAGATGTGGCCGTCCGGCCCGGACTCGATCGGCGACCACCATCCGCGCAACATGCGGATCGCCTACATCGAGGACCGGCTGCTGGAGCTGGCGAACGAGAAGCGGGACCGAATACGGCTGATCCCCGCCAAGTTCGACGCGGCGGAACAGCGGGACGAACTCGCCTCGCAGCATGTGCTGGCGATCTGCGACGGCGGCCGGTCCCGCACCCGGGAGCACTTCGCCGCCCGGTTCGGCAAGGCGGACGAGTCCATCTACTCCCTCGACGGCGTCCACCTGCGGGACGTCGTCCTCGGGCTGCGCGTCAAGTCGGAACTGCCCGACCCGATGGCGATCCTGCTGACGGTCGCTCAGAACCGTTTCCTGCTCAACTCGTTGCGCGGCGAGGGCTTCCTCAACATGCGGCTGACGGACGCCGAGTTGGCGGAGGTCATCGGTATCGACCCGGTCCGCCGGGTCTTCGAGGAGTGCATCGCCTCCCGCCCGTGCCTGATGAACCGCGACGAGCACGGCGACTTCCAGTGCGCCACCCACGGCACGCTGTTCCTCCCCGCCCTCATCAAGGGCTCGCCCCTGTGGAAGCGGGTGCACGAGGGGCTGCGGCTGTTCGACGTCAAATCCCAGGGCCTGTCCGCGGTCACCAGCTTCCGCCTCGACATGGTGCAACGCCCGCGTTTCTCCGCCGAGTTGCTGCCCCCCACCGTCAACACCCCCGGCACCTACGGCTTCCTGCTCGGCGACGCGGCCAACTCCATCCACTTCTGGCCGGGCCGGGGCCTCAACAGCGGTCTGGCGTCCGCCATTTCGCTGGCCCGCTCCCTCAACAGCGCCTGGAACGGCAGGCCCTTCCGGGACGCCGACTTCCTGCGGCACGAGGCCGCCATGTCGATGCTCCAGTACCGGCACAAGAGCCGCGCCTGGAAGGCCATGGTCACCACCGACGACCAGGGCGTCACCTGGGCCATCAAGGACATCATCGACCACGGCATCGACGGCATCGCGGAGGAGCCCGACCGTGAGGCGGACACGGCCACTCTGCTGGCGCGCATGGCGGCGATTCGGGACAGGCTGGCGCCCCGCCTGCCCGGTATGCCGGACGACGACGCGATCCTCGAACGCCTCCAGACCCTGGAGGACCGCACCCTGCGCATGCTGGTCCTCAGCGGCGCCTGGGACACCCTGACGATGGGCGGCGAGGAGGTCGACATCGACATCTTCTACGGCCCCGACTCCTCGGCCGCCGCGGCGGCGGTGGAGGCACTGGAGCCGGCCACGCAGCAGTGAGCCGTGCCGGCGACCCGACTCCTCGACCGGTCAGCGGGGCAACAGCTGCTGACCGCCGTCGATGTCGTAGGTCGCGCCCGTCAGGGCTTCGTTGCGCATGATGTGTACGGCCAGGGCGGCGACGTCCGCCGGGCCGACGACCCGGCCGATGGGCAGCGAGGCGCGGAGCTCTTCCCGGCGGGCGTCGAGCCGGTCGCCCAGGAGCGTGGCCGACAACGGGGTGTCGACGAATCCGGGGGCGATGACGTTCACGCGGACCGGGGCCAGTTCGAGGGCCAGGTTGGCGGTGAGGGCGGGGAGTGCGGCGGTCATCGCGGCGATGACGGACATGCCGACGCCGGGGCGGCGACCGCCTGTGCCGCCGATGAACAACAGCGTGCCCCCGTCCCGGACCCGCTCCCGGCCGTACTTGGCGATCCCGAGCACCATGGCGAGGCGTTCACCGAAGTACCGGCTCGTCTCCGCCAGGTCCAGGTCTGCCAGAGGCCCGTACAAGGGGCCGCCGACGGTCGAGAGGACGTGGTCGACCGGGTGGGGCAGGTCCGCGAAGAACTCCCGGAGCCGGTCCGTGTCGATGGCGTCGAGGATCGCGGTGCTCAGCGGCTGGATCTCGGCGGCGGCCTGCTCCAGCCGCTGCGGATCCCGCGCGACCATGACCACCTGGCCACCGGCGGCGCGGACCTGACGCGCGGTTTCGAGCCCGATTCCCGAGCTCGCGCCGATCACGACGACGGTCTGGCCGGCCAGGTCCTGCTGCCGGACCGGCTCACTTCCGCTCATCACTGCCCTCCGATGGGCGACAAATGGGACGGGCCTCCCGAACGTACCCCGGGCCACTGCCACCCACCACCTGGAGTGCGGGGACGGCTCAGGTCAGTCCCACCAGAAGTGCCAGGCCGACTGGTTCAGGAGCTGGTGTTCGGCGTAGGCGGCGATGGTCCGGTCGCCGTCGCCGCCGTGCCAGATGTTGTCCGGGCAGAACGCGAAGTGCTCGGCGGCGACGGCCTCCGCCTCGGCGCGGGTGGTGGGCGGCACGGCGACCGAGACCCGCAGATGGTCGAGGCCGAGCGCCAGCACACGTATGCCGAACCGGTCCTCCCAGGAGCGGAGCACCGCGGACAGCCGGGCGGTGTCCCCCTCGTGCTCCGCCGGGCCCGTCCAGCCCAGCGCCGTCGGGATGTCCGCGGTGCG
>NZ_JAWOAI010000731.1:0-3865 GCF_033194735.1 Streptomyces sp. W16 | reverse complement strand
GGGCGACCTCGCCGAGCGGGTCGCGGAGGCGCTGCGCATCCGCGGCCGTGCCTCGCTCGTCGTCGGCACGGAGGGCTTCCTGCGCCCCGCCTCGCTGCGCCTGGAGTACGGGCATCAGGACGCCGACGCCTACTACGACGGCTGGTTCGACACCCGGGCCCTGTGGCGCGAGGTCTTCGGCCCGCTCGAACCGGACGGCGACGGCCGCGTCCTGCCCGACCTCTGGGACCCGGCCACCGACCGCGCCACCCGCAGCCCCTACGTCCAACTCCCGCCCGGTGCCTTCCTGTTGTTGCACGGCCCCCTCCTCCTGCGGCACTGGTTCCCCTTCGACCTGACCCTCCACGTCCTCCTCTCACCGGGCGCCCTGCGCCGCCGCACCCCCGAGATCGAGCACTGGACCCTGCCCGCCTTCGAACGCTACGAGGACGAGACCGACCCGGCCGGCACGGCGGACGTCCTGGTGCGCGCCGACGATCCACGTCACCCGGCGTGGGGCGGATTGCCCAAGGGTTGAGCAACTGAGCCGAGTGACCCCACCCAAAGGCTTTTATATGCGCGTGCATTTAGTTAGAGTGTGGCCATGCCGATCTTCGACGACTCCGTCCGTGCCCTTCTCGACGGCAAGAACTTCGCCAGTGTCGCCACCCTCCGCCCGGATGGCGCCCCGCAGACCTCGGTGGTCTGGATCAAGCGCGAGGACGACACCGTCCTCTTCTCCTCCCTCCAGGACCGTCAGAAGGTGCGCAACCTCCGCCACGACCCCCGCGTCAGCCTGTCGGTGTTCGACCTCGCCAACCCCTACGCCTCGGTCGAGATCCGCGGCACCGCCGAGATCCTCCCCGACCCGGACAAACGGCTTCCGTACGAGCTCTCGCACAAGTACCTCGGCATCGACCCGCCCGGCGAACGGGACGACCAGGTGCGGGTGATCATCCGCGTCGTGCCGCAGAAGATCGTGGGCTTCCAGGTCTGAGCGCCGTCCCGGATCCCCGGTCGGCGCACCGGAAGTCCCGACCGTCCGGGTGCGTTCGCCCCGCCGCGCGGCGAGAATGTAGGGCGCCGGGACTAGCGGAACGTTCTGTGCCGCGCCGGCCGTCCGGCACCAGGAGGTACTACATGACCACCGCCGGAGACATCATGCACCGGGGCGCCCAGTGGATCCCCGCCCATGAAACCCTGGACCGCGCCGCCCAGCTGATGCGTGAACTGGGCGTCGGAGCCCTGCCCATCAGCGATGAGAACGAACGGCTCTGCGGCATCCTCACCGACCGGGACATCGTCGTCGGCTGTGTGGCCATGGGCCACGATCCGGCGAAGATCACCGCGGGCGAGATGGCCCAGGGCACGCCCCGCTGGATCGACGCCGGCGCCGATGTCGGCGAGGTGCTCCAGGAGATGCAGGGCCACCAGATCCGCCGGCTTCCCGTCATCGAGAACAAACGCCTCGTCGGCATGATCAGCGAGGCCGACCTCGCCCAGCACCTGACGGAGGAGCAACTCGCCGGCTGGGTCGAGAGCGTCTACGCCCGGAGCGGTATGCGCTGAACCGCTGGACGGTTCCGGTTCAGCGGCTGCCGTTCAGAGCCAGCCGTTGCGCCGGAAGCCCCGGTACAGCGCCAGACAGGCCGCGGATATCACGCCCAGGATCAGGGGATAGCCGAACCGCCAGTGCAGCTCCGGCATGTGGTCGAAGTTCATGCCGTACACACCGCACACCATCGTCGGTACGGCGATCACCGCGGCCCAGGCCGTGATCTTCCGCATGTCCTCGTTCTGCGCGACCGTCACCTGGGCGAGGTGCGCCTGCAGAATCGAGTTGAGCAGTTCGTCGAAGGACGCGATCTGTTCCTTCGCCCGCAGCAGATGGTCGGAGACATCGCGGAAGTAGGCCTGTATCTCCGGTCCGACCACCCGCATCGGCCGAGTGGACAGTGCCTCCAGCGGGCCGCTGAGGGGGACGACCGCCCGCTTCAACTCCAGCAGTTCACGCTTGAGTTGGTAGATACGGCCCGGGTCCGCCCGCGCGCCGTTCTCCGCGAACACGTCCGTCTCCACCTGGTCGATGTCCGCCTGCACCGAGTCGGTGACGCTCAGATAGTCGTCGACCACGTGGTCCGCGATCGCGTGCAGCACCGCGGCCGGCCCCTTGGCGAGCTGCCGGGGGTTCGACTCCAACTCCTCGCGCAGCGGCCCCAACGAGCCGTGCCGTCCGTGCCGCACGGTGATGACGAACTCGGCGCCGACGAACACCATGATCTCGCCGGTGTCCACGACCTCGCTCGTCGCCGTCAGCTTCTCGTGCTCGACGTAGCAGACCGTCTTGAACACCGCGAACAGCGTCTCGCCGTAGCGCTCCACCTTCGGGCGCTGATGGGCCTCGATGGCGTCCTCGACCGCCAGCGGGTGCAGGTCGAAGAGCTCGGCGATGCCTGCGAACTCCTCGTTCGTCGGCTCGTGCAGGCCGAGCCAGACGAACCCGTCGTCCTTTTTGCGCACCCGCTCGACGGCGTCCACCAGGTCGCCGCCGAGCGGGACCCGGACGCCGTCCTGATACGTGACGCACTTCACCACGGAGGAGCCCAGGGGTGACCGGGCGTGGTGGCTCAGGTCGACCCGGGGGTGCCGCCGGGCCAGCCGTGCCACCTTGCGGAGGCCACCGACCCTGCCGAGGCCCGTGACCTTCCGAAGATTCCCTGCCATGGACATCCGGATCTCCTTGCGTGGATCCCCTCACATCGCATTTCTGCGCCTTGGCGTGCCAGTTTGCCAGGCCGACGTGAGCGGCGGGTAAGCCTGTGGGAACGGAATCCTCCGCTTTGTTCCCGCCTGTGGACGAAGCCGTGCGGGAGCGCGCGCACGGCCGTGGCGAGGGCGTTCCGAACCGGAGCGTCGACCCCTCCCCACAAGCGGAGCAACTGGGATGATCGCCGCATGACGCGATCCGACGGGTATCTCCTCGACAATCGGCAGTCCGAGGCGGGGCAGCGCTTCGACGCCTTCGCCACGCTCTTCGACCCCACGACGTTCCGGCACCTGGAGGGGTTCGGCGTCGGACCCGGCTGGCGGGTCTGGGAGGTCGGCGTCGGAGGCACCTCGGTGGTGTCCTGGCTGGCCAAGAAGGTCGGACCGACCGGGAAGGTCATGGCGACCGACATCGACACCTCCCAGGTCGCCTCGGCGGCCCGTCCGCCGGTCGAGGTGCGCGTCCATGACGTGGGCGCCGAGGAACCGCCGGGGGAGGGCTTCGACCTCGTGCACGCCCGACTGGTCCTCGTCCATGTCCCGGACCGGGAACGGGCGTTGCGCTCGATGATCAAGTCCCTGCGCCCCGGCGGACGCCTCCTGATCGAGGACGCCGACCCCGCCCTGCAACCCCTGCTCTGCCCCGACGAACACGGCCCCGAGCAGCAACTCGCGAACCGTCTCCGCAACGGCTTCCGCGCCCTCCTCGCCGACCGCGGCGCCGACCTCTCCTACGGCCGCAAGCTCCCGCGCCTGCTCCGCGAGGCCGGTCTGCGCCGGGTGGAGGCCGACGCGTACTTCCCGGTCACCTCACCGGCCTGCGCAGCCCTGGAATCCGCCACGGTCCGCCAGATCCGCGACCAACTCGTCACCGCCGGCCTCGCGACGGACGAGGACATCGACCGCCATCTGGCCAACGTCGCCTCCGGCACGATGGATCTGGCGACGGCACCGATGATCTCGGCGTGGGGGCGGAAGGGGTAGGCGGCGGGCGGGAGTTGGCGCCGGGTGGGCGAGGAGAGCGGTTGCTGCGGGCGTGCGCGGCGGTGGTTGCGGGCGTGCGCGGTGGTGGTTGCCGGCGAGCAACCCGCACCACGGGCCTCCGTCAGCCCGACCGCAC
>NZ_JAWOAI010000730.1:0-3871 GCF_033194735.1 Streptomyces sp. W16 | reverse complement strand
GCTCTGCTGCGGCGGCGCGGCGGGCACGGGGGTGCGCTGCAGGATCTCCTGGACGACCTGCTCCGCCGTACGGCGGTTCAGCTGGGCCTGGGCGGTGGGCAGCAGGCGGTGGGCCAGGACCGCGACCGCGAGCGCCTGGATGTCGTCCGGCAGCGCGTACTCACGGCCGCTCAGGGCGGCGGAGGCCTTCGCCGCGCGCAGCAGGTGCAGCGTCGCGCGCGGGGAGGCGCCGAGTCTGAGGTCGGGGTGGTTGCGCGTGGCGGAGACCAGTTCCACCGCGTACCTGCGCACCGGGTCGGCGACATGGACGCCGCGGACCGCCTCGACCAGCTTGACGATGTCGTGCGCGTGGGCCACGGGCTGGAGGTCGTCCAGCGGGCTCGCCCCGCCGTGGATGTCCAGCATCTGCAGCTCGGCCTCCGCGCTGGGATAGCCGATGGAGACCCGGGCCATGAAACGGTCGCGCTGGGCCTCGGGCAGCGGATAGGTGCCCTCCATCTCGACCGGGTTCTGCGTGGCGACCACCATGAAGGGGCTGGGCAGCTCGTAGGTCTGGCCGTCGATGGTGACCTGGCGCTCCTCCATGGACTCCAGGAGCGCGGACTGTGTCTTCGGCGAGGCGCGGTTGATCTCGTCGCCGATCACGATCTGGGCGAAGATGGCGCCCGGTTTGAACTCGAAGTCCCGCTGCTGCTGGTCCCAGATGGACACACCTGTGATGTCCGAGGGCAGCAGGTCTGGCGTGAACTGGATTCGCCGCACCGAACAGTCGATCGACCGCGCCAGCGCCTTGGCCAGCATTGTCTTGCCCACACCAGGAACGTCCTCGATCAGAAGATGTCCCTCGGCGAGCAGCACGGTCAGCGAAAGCCGTACGACCTCGGGCTTGCCCTCGATCACTCCTTCCACCGAACTGCGGACTCGCTCCACAGTGGCGGTCAGATCTGTAAGGCTCGCTCGATCGTCATAGGTCGTCACCCGGCCCTCCTCGGCCCGTTCTTTCCATGGGCCGGCGCACGCACTGCGGACCGGCCCACCCCGAAACACGGACGGCACGCGGGAAAAGTTCCGCGTGACGCCACACCCGCATTCTTGTTGCCGTTACCGGTTCGTGTCACTCGCCTGTGGACAACTGCCTTCGCTTTGTCGGGTCTTACGACCTTTTGGGCGGTCCCAGCGGCGAACTTTTCGAAGTTTCGGGGCGGGCGGGTGCGTCAGGCGGGGTCGATCTCGCGCAGCAGACCCGACTTCACGTCGAACACGAAGCCGCGCACATCATCAGTGTGCAGCAGGAACGGTGAGGTGCGCACACGCTGCATGGACTGCCGTACGTCCTGTTCCACGTCCCGGAAGGCCTCCACCGCCCAGGCGGGGCGCTGGCCGACCTCCATCTCCAGGTCGTGCCGGAACTCCTCGGTGAGGGACTCCAGACCGCAGCCGGTGTGGTGGATGAGCACGACGCTGCGGGTGCCGAGCGCCCGCTGGCTGATGGTGAGGGAGCGGATGACGTCGTCGGTGACCACACCGCCCGCGTTGCGGATCGTGTGGCAGTCGCCCAGTTCCAGACCGAGCGCGTCGTGCAGGTCGAGACGGGCGTCCATGCAGGCCACGACGGCGACCTGCAGGACGGGATGGGCGTCCATCCCGGGATCGGTGAAGGCGGCGGCATACTGCGCGTTGGCCTCGACGAGGCGGTCCGTCACAGTCCCGCCGCCGGCTATGGCGCCTTCGGACTCTGTGGGTACGGATGCGGAGGTCGTCATACCTATGACGGTACTGGTCACCAGCGACCCGGTCTTGGAACGGGATGGGAAAAAGAGCGTCATTGCGTCCTCTTGTGAGGTAACCCACACGGGTGGCGGGGGTGCACCCGTGTGGGTGATTCTTCCCGTTTTGAGGCTTCGCACGCACCCCGGCCCGCGACGCGCAGGCCGGTTGATTGACCGCGAGACAGCGTGGACTAAAGTTGCGCGAAGCGGGAGGCGAGGTCCTCCCTGCTGGACTTTTCCCGGAGACCCCGGCGACTTTCCGGATTCTCCCCACGTGCGCGGCGCGTACGTACGGCTCGGCCTCCTCCCGCTCCCGGTCGGCTGACGCTTCCGGCGCCGGCAGGCCTTCCCCTTCATGAGCGGGCGGGGACCCGGCGGTGCGTACGGGCCCGCCGGACCTGAGAGGGCCCCTTGAGCAACAGTCGACACGTCCCGGTGATGCTCCAGCGGTGCCTGGACCTGTTGGCACCCGCCCTGGAGCGGCCGGGAGCGGTGGTCGTCGACTGCACGCTCGGCCTCGGCGGCCACAGCGAGGCCCTGCTGACCCGGTTCCCCGAGGCTCACCTCGTCGCCCTCGACCGCGACAAGGAGGCCCTGCGCCTCTCCGGCGAGCGCCTCGCCCCCTTCGGCGACCGCGCCACCCTTGTGCACGCCGTCTACGACGAGCTGCCCGAGGTATTGGAGCGGCTCGGCCTCGCGCGCGTGGAGGGCGTTCTGTTCGACCTCGGCGTCTCCTCTATGCAGTTGGACGAGGCCGACCGCGGCTTCGCCTACGCCCAGGACGCGCCCCTCGACATGCGCATGGACCAGACGACCGGCATCAGCGCCGCCGAGGTCCTCAACACCTACCCGGCCGGTGAACTCGTCCGCATCCTGCGGGCGTACGGCGAGGAGAAGCAGGCCAAGCGGATCGTGTCCGCGGTCGTCCGCGAGCGCGACAAGGAGCCGTTCAGCAACAGCGCGCGGCTCGTCGAGCTGATCCGCGACTCGCTGCCGCAGGCCGCCAAGCGCACCGGCGGCAACCCGGCCAAGCGCACCTTCCAGGCCCTGCGGATCGAGGTCAACGGCGAACTGTCCGTCCTGGAGCGCGCGATTCCCGCCGCCGTGAAGTCCCTTGCCGTCGGCGGCCGGATCGCCGTCCTGTCGTACCACTCGCTCGAAGACCGCCTGGTGAAGCAGGTGTTCGCGGCCGGCGCCGCCAATACCGCGCCTCCTGGACTGCCGGTGGTGCCCGAGCAGTATCAGCCCCGGCTCAAGCTCCTGACGCGCGGTGCCGAACTTCCCACCGAGGAAGAGGTCGCCGAGAACCGGCGAGCGGCACCCGCGCGGCTGCGGGGGGCCGAGCGCATCAGGGAGGACGTCGGGTGAGTACGTACCAAGTCGGTGCGGGGCATGGGGTGCGGGGTACGGGGTGCGGGGTGCGTGAGTGAGTAGGAAACCCGAACTGAGGGGCAGGGCCGCCCGACTCGCGCGGCTCTTCCCGACCGGCCCCGCACGGGCGGGCGGTATCCAGGCGGCCCGTACCCCGTTCGTCCTCCTTGTCGTGCTCCTCCTCGGCGGCGGCCTGATCGGACTGCTCGTGCTGAACTCCGCGCTCAGCGAAGGGCAGTTCAAGCTGGACGACCTCCAGAAGCAGACGAAGAGCCTCACCGACGAGGAGCAGGCACTCCAGCGGGACGTGGACGCCTACTCCGCCCCCGACGCCCTCCAGCGCCGCGCCCACGAGCTGGGCATGGTGCCCGGCGGGGACCCCGCCTTCCTCGACCCGAACGGCACCGTGAAGGGTGTCCCCGAGCAGGCCGCCGCTGAGAAGACCTCGGTGGACACACCGGTGGTCCTCGCGCCCGAGGCACTCGTCAGCAAACCGAGCCCGAGTCCGGCTCCCGCAGCCGGCGCGACGGCACCGGTGACCACCCCGGCCACCCCCACCCCGACCCGGCCGGTGAAGACCGTCCAGTCCTCCACCCCGACTACACCCGGCAGGTGACGGAAGTGTCCGACAGGGAACCGCCGCGCCGCCGAGTGCCAGGACCGGCCAGGCCCGAACGGCCAGAGGGCGGTAATGCCCCCCGGCGCCGCCCCGGGCCCGGCGCCCGCCCGGC
>NZ_JAWOAI010000729.1:0-3874 GCF_033194735.1 Streptomyces sp. W16 | reverse complement strand
CGCGGGCTCGGGTGCGGCGGTCGCCGCGCTGCTCACGCTCGCCTCCGTCCGCGACCCCGGCGCGCTCACTCCCGGTGTGGTTCCGCTGGTCGCGCCGACCCTTCCGCTCTGGCCGGCGGCTGCCGTACTGCTGGGCCTGGCCCCCGCGTTGCTCACTTTCAAGGAGTCGTCGTGATCCGCTTCGAGGATGTCTCCGTGACGTACGACGGGGCGCCCCAACCCGCTGTCCAGGGCGTCGACTTCGAGGTCCCGGAGGGCGAACTGGTGCTGCTCGTCGGCCCGTCGGGGGTCGGCAAGTCGACGGTTCTCGGCGCGGTGAGCGGACTGGTCCCGCACTTCACCGGCGGCACCCTGCGCGGCCGGGTCACGGTCGCGGGCCGCGACACCCGCACCCACAAGCCGCGTGAACTCGCCGACGCAGTAGGCACCGTGGGCCAGGACCCGCTCTCCCACTTCGTGACGGACACGGTCGAGGACGAACTCGCCTACGGCATGGAGTCGTTGGGCATCGCCCCCGAGGTGATGCGCCGCCGCGTCGAGGAGACCCTGGACCTGCTGGGCCTGGCCGACCTGCGCGACCGTCCCCTCGCCACCCTCTCCGGCGGCCAGCGGCAGCGCGTCGCGATCGGCTCGGTGCTCACCCCGCACCCCAGGGTCCTCGTCCTCGACGAACCCACCTCGGCACTGGACCCGGCCGCCGCCGAGGAGGTACTCGCCGTCCTCCAACGCCTGGTCCACGACCTCGGGACCACGGTCCTGCTGGCCGAACACCGCCTGGAGCGCGTCGTCCAGTACGCCGACCAGGTCGTCCTGCTTCCGGCCCCGGGTGCCCCACCGGTCCTCGGCAGCCCGGCGGAGGTGATGGCGGTGTCCCCCGTGTATCCACCGGTGGTGGCCCTGGGCCGACTCGCCGAATGGACGCCACTCCCGCTCACGGTGCGGGACGCGCGGCGCCGGGCGGGTGGGCTGCGGGAGCGCCTGGCCGGACGGGAACCGGCCCGCGGCGCGACCCCGTTCACCGGGCCGCTCCCCAAGTCCCGCCCACCAAGCACCCGTTGGCGCATGCGCAAGACCCCGGCCCCAACTCCCGCCCGTACAGCGGAAGTCCAAGCCCTCTCCGTCCGCCGCGCCGGCATCGACGCCCTCCGTCGCGTCGACCTCACCATCGCCCCCGGCGAGACCGTCGCCCTGATGGGCCGCAACGGCGCCGGCAAGTCCACCCTCCTCAACACCCTCGTCGGTCTGGTCGCGCCCACCTCCGGATCGGTTCGGGTCGGCGGCCTCGCCCCGCATCGCACAGCGCCCCGGGACCTCGTACGCCGCGTGGGTCTCGTCCCGCAGGAACCCCGTGACCTGCTGTACGCCGACACGGTCGCCGCCGAATGCGCCGCGGCCGACGCGGACGCCCGTGCCACGCCGGGTACCTGCCGTGCCCTGGTCTCCGATCTCCTCCCCGGGGTGACCGACGGCACCCACCCCCGCGACCTCTCCGAGGGGCAGCGCCTCGCACTCGCCCTCGCGATCGTGCTCACGGCCCGCCCGCCGCTCCTGCTGCTCGACGAGCCGACCCGGGGCCTGGACTACGCGGCCAAGTCCCGCCTGGTCGCGATCCTGCGCGCGCTCGCGGCCGAGGGCCACGCGATCGTCCTGGCCACGCATGACGTGGAGCTCGCCGCCGAACTGGCCCACCGGGTCGTGCTCCTCGCCGACGGAGAGATGATCGCGGACGGTCCGACCGCGGAGGTGGTCGTGGCGTCCCCGTCCTTCGCCCCGCAGACGACGAAGATCCTCGCCCCGCAGCAGTGGCTGACGGTCGCCGAGGTAAGGGAGGCGCTGGCATGAGGGACATGAGGCCGATCCCCCTCACCCCCCGCTCCACCGCCGCCCTCACCCTCGTCACCGTCACCGGTGTCGCCGCCTTCGCCTGGCCCTTCCTCGCCCCGCCCGGCTCGCAGGTCGCCGCACACTCCCAGGACGCGCCCTGGCTGTTCGCGGGCCTGCTCGTCCTGCTCGTCGCGGTCGTGGCGGCGGCGATCTCGGAGTCGGGGCTCGGCCCGAAAGCCGTTGCCATGCTCGGCGTGCTCGCCGCCACCGGCGCCGCCCTCCGCCCCGTCGGCGCCGGTACGGCCGGTATCGAGCCGATGTTCTTCCTGATGGTGCTGAGCGGACGGGTCCTCGGACCCGGTTTCGGGTTCGTGCTCGGCAACGTCACGATGTTCGCGTCGGCGCTGCTGACCGGCGGGGTCGGCCCGTGGCTGCCGTTCCAGATGCTGGCGATGGGCTGGTTCACGATGGGCGCGGGCCTGCTGCCGGGCCGGGAGCGGCTGCGCGGCCGTAGCGAGATCGCGGTGCTCGCCTGCTACGGCTTCCTCGCGGCGTTCGCCTACGGCACCGCCATGAACCTGGCCGGCTGGCCCTTCATGGGGGCGCCGGCCTCGTCGGTCGCCTTCGACCCGGGGGCGGCCGTCCCGACGAACCTGGCCCGTTTCGTCGCCTACTGCGTGGCCACCTCGCTGGGCTGGGACCTGGGGCGGGCGGTCGTGACCGTCGTACTCACGCTGACTCTCGGTCCGGCGCTGCTGCGGGCGCTGCGCCGGGCGACTCGGCGGGCGGCCTTCGAGACGCGGGTCACTTTCGACGGACGAACCGGGTGAAGCGTCGCACATGACGCATGTCACCAACGATGCGGATTAGTAGGACACGAGCGTGGCATGTACGCGACTTTCAGGCCTCTGACCTGGGGTTTGAGAGCCACGTCACACAGTTGACGATTCACCCACATGCGACCACAACTAGTAAAAGGGATCTTTGCGGACACGGATCGAGAGTGCTTCTGTGGAGCAGTCGCACGGCGCCGACGAGTCCTCACGGGCCTCGGCGCCGACGCCTTGCCGGGGCCGCGCACCGCGTGACACCGGCAGGCATACGACGTCTCTGTCCCCGAAGAAACAGGTTCTCCGTGTCCGTCTCCCGCATCGTCGCTCGCATCGCCTCCCCGAAGAAGGCCCTGACCGCCGCCGCCCTGGCCGCCGCCACCACCGGCCTGGTGCTGACCTCGGCTCCCGCTCAGGCCGCGACGACCTCCGCCTCCTCCGCTCAGTCGATCGCGCACAAGATGATCCCGAGCGCGGCGCAGTACAACGCGTTCAGCAAGATCGTCGAGCACGAGAGCGGCTGGAACGTCACCGCCACGAACTCCTCCTCCGGCGCCTACGGCCTGGTCCAGGCGCTGCCCGGTTCGAAGATGGCCTCGGCCGGCTCGGACTGGAAGACCAACCCTGCCACGCAGATCAAGTGGGGTCTGGACTACATGAACTCCCGCTACGGCTCCCCCGCCGCGGCCTGGAGCTTCTGGCAGTCCAACGGCTGGTACTGATCACCGGCCCACACACACGCACACGCGGCGGCGGCCCCCGGCATTCCGGGGGCCGCCGCTACATTGCGTTCATGGACCAGAACACACAGCCCAAGTCCTACGACCGTGAGGCGCGCGGACTCCGGCTGGTGGTCGTGCTGCTGGGGCTGACCGTGGTCAGCGGGCTGATCGACGCGGTGAGCTATCTGGGCCTCGGTCATGTCTTCACCGCGAACATGACCGGCAATGTCGTCGTCCTGGGCTTCGCCGCCGCCGGGGCACCCGGTTTCTCGGTGTCGCGCACCCTCACCTCCCTGGGCGCCTTTCTGGTGGGCGCGGCGGCCGGATCGCGGCACGGATGGACAGCGGCTCGCGCCGGACCTGGGCCCGGGTGAGTCTCGGCGCGGAGGCGCTGCTCGTGGGCGTGGCCGCGGTGATCGCCTGCGTGGCGCCGGGCGACAGCGCCACCACGCACCCCTTGATCGCCCTCACCGCCTTCGCGATGGGCCTGCGCAACGC
>NZ_JAWOAI010000728.1:0-3877 GCF_033194735.1 Streptomyces sp. W16 | reverse complement strand
CCCGGCCTGTTCCAGCGCGCGCAGGGCGGTACCGGCCGCGACGGGCAGGGTGGCCGCCTCGCCGAGGTCGACCTCGTCCGGCACCACGACCACATCGGCAACGTCCAGGGCCCGCAGCGCGCCGAATCCTCCGCCCTCCCCGAATCCGACCACCCGACTGCCCACCGCGGGCCCACTCCCGTCGGCAGCGGCCCGCACGACGACACCGGCCGAGTCGAAGCCGATCACCTCACCGGGCGCGCCCCGCTGCGCGAAGTACAGCTCGGCCGAGTTGAGGGAGGTGTGCCGGACCTCCACCAGCAGCTGCCCCGGGCCCGGCACCGGGTCGGGCGCCTCCCCGAGCCGCAGCCCACCGGCCACCCCCGAATCCACGATCAGTGCACGCACGACTTGCCCCTCTCGTCGTAGGTCACTCGTCTCGGGGCAACCAGCGCGGAACCGGTGTTCTTCCCGCCGCCCGGCGCCCGATCACGGTTGGATGGAACCATGAGCACCGACGACCAGGCACGGCTGATGCGAGCCAACCAGGCGAACTGGGACGCCCGCACCCCCGTCCACCTCGCCAGCCGGTTCTACGGCCTCGACGGCGACCCGGACCCGGACCGCTGGTTCGCCGCCTTCGAGTGGGACGACCTCGGCGACCTGGCGGGCCGTGACGTGCTCCACCTCCAGTGCCATCTCGGCACCGAGACCCTCGCGTTCGCGCGGCGCGGGGCACGAGCCGTAGGACTCGACTTCTCCGAGGCGTCCGTGACGGCCGCGACCGGCATCGCAACGAAGGCGGGCCTCGACGTCGACTACGTACAGGCGAATGTGTACGACGCCGTCGAGGCCCTGGGACAGCGGCAGTTCGACGTCGTGTACACCGGCAAGGGCGCCCTGTGCTACCTGCCCGATCTCCCGCGCTGGGCGGACACGATCGCCCAACTCCTGCGCCCCGGCGGCCTGTTGTACATTGTCGAATTCCACCCCCTGCTCAACTCGCTGGGCCCGAAGCCGAATCCGGGCGAGGGACCCGAACTGCTGCTGCGCCACGACTACCTGGGCGGCGGCGGTCCGGTGCACCGGGACGCGACGTTCACGTACACCGACGGTCCGGCCGTGGCAGACGCGACCGACAGTTATGAGTGGATGCACGGAATAGACGAGGTCATCAACGCGTTGACGCAAGCAGGACTGAACATCCGAAGGCTTCGCGAGAGCGACGAACTTCCGTGGCCGCGCTGGCCACGGATGGAACGGACTCCGACCGGCTGGTGGCGACTGCCCGAGCCGCGGATCCCCCTCCTCTACGGCCTGCTGGCGAGCCGCTGAGCCGTAACTCACAGCCGGATCCGCACCGGGTGTGCTACGGTGCGGTCAGCACTTGTGTACGCCCCGTTCCGGGCGCCGGTGCCAGAACCACTTCTTCTCTGCCGACCGGCCGTCGATTCCGACCGGCACAACGGCTTCTTCACATCAGCTCGTGACCGGCGTGTTCCCGCCGTACCCGGGTTGATGTTCCCCGCCGCCCCGAGGAGCGCTCGTACGCCCTCCGCCTGCGGCTTCTCCCCCTTCCTTCCGCATGACACATGCATCCGTCCTTGAAAGGACCACCCATCATGACCACCACACTCGAACCCCCAGTACAGGAACAGCCCCGCACCCAGACCGCGACCGGTGTCCTCGACATCGACGGCAACGGGAAGGGGCACCTGCGGGCGCTGAACTGCCAGCCCTCGCCCACCGACCTCCAGGTCTCCCCCGCGCTGATCCGCCGTCACGGCCTGCGCAAGGGCGACCTCGTGGAAGGCGTCCGCAGCGGGCAGCGCACCCTGACCGAGGTCGCGTTCGTCAACGGGCGCACGCCCGACGAACTGCGCGGCCGACGCCACTTCCGCGACCTCACCCCGCTGCACCCGCGCGAGCGGCTCCACCTCGAACACCCGGCGGCCGGCCTCACCGGACGCGTCGCCGACCTGATCGCCCCCGTCGGCAAGGGCCAGCGCGGACTGATCGTGGCCCCGCCCAAGACCGGCAAGACCGTCCTGCTCCAGCAGATCGCGGCAGCCGTCGCCGGCAACCACCCCGAGGCCCGCCTCATGGTGGTGCTGCTCGACGAGCGGCCCGAGGAGGTCACCGACATGCGGCGCTCCGTGCGCGGCGAGGTGTACGCCTCCACCTTCGACAAGGCGCCCAAGCAGCACATCGCGCTGGCCGAGCTCGTGATCGAGCGGGCCAAGCGGCTCGTCGAGGCGGGCGAGGACGTAGTGATCCTGCTCGACTCGCTGACCCGGCTGTGCCGGGCACACAACAACGCGGCGGCGTCCGGTGGCCGTACTCTCAGCGGCGGCGTGGACGCGACCGCCCTGATCGGCCCGAAGAAGTTCTTCGGCGCCGCGCGCCTCGCCGAGGAGGGCGGCTCCCTCACCATCCTCGCCACCGCACTGGTCGAGACCGGCTCCCGTGCCGACGACTTCTACTTCGAGGAGCTGAAGAGCACCGGCAACATGGAGCTCCGCCTCAGCCGCGAGCTGGCCTCCCGCCGGGTGTTCCCGGCC
Source organism: Streptomyces sp. W16 (assembly GCF_033194735.1). NCBI lineage: Bacteria > Bacillati > Actinomycetota > Actinomycetes > Kitasatosporales > Streptomycetaceae > Streptomyces > Streptomyces sp. W16. Next base: position 1,337 of record NZ_JAWOAI010000728.1, on the reverse strand, counting down.
GTCGAGATCAACCCGTCCGGCACCCGCCGCGAGGAACTCCTGCTCACCCCGGCCGAGTTGACGGCAGTACGGGGCCTGCGCCGCGTCCTCCAGAACAGGGACGGCCAGAGCAGCACGGAAACTCTCCTGGAGCGCATGCGGGAGACTCCGGACAACGCGACGTTCTTGCGCCGCATCCAGCCGACACTGCCTTCTAACTGACCTGGGTTTTAGGGGCGCGGGGCTGTATCCATATGCGGCTCCGCCGCGTGGGCGCGACCAGCCCCCACCGGGCCCGCAGACGAATCACTAGCGCATCCGGGTGCACACTCACCCCGCTCGGCCCGGCCAACACCCTCCACAGCGTCTCCGTTCCTACGTTTGCGGTATGACAATCGGATTCTCACCCCGGATCGCCATGTCGACCTGCGCCCTCTGCCTGACGGCCGTCCTCGCGTTCACCCCCGTCACGGCGACAGCCAGCACCGGGTCGGATCCCAGCACCCAGGTCCACCCCCACCCCGGCGCCCCCCAACTCCCGGACATTTCCGCCCTCTCCTGGCTCGTCGCAGACGCCCGCACCGGCGAAGTCCTGGCCGCCCACGACGCCCACCGCAGACTCCCGCCCGCCAGCACCCTGAAAACCCTGTTCGCCCTCACTGTCCTCCCCGCACTCCCCGGAGGGACACGGCACCGCGTCAGCGAACAGGACCTGGCCGGCATCGGCGAGGGCAGCAGCCTGGTCGGTGTCGAGGCGGGGCACACCTATCGCGTCGCCGACCTGTGGCGCGGGGTCTTCCTCAACTCCGGGAACGACGCCGTGCACGTCCTGGCCGCCCTCAACGGCGGCTGGGACGCCACGGCCGCCCGGATGCAGGCCAAGGCACGCTCACTGGGCGCGCTCGACACCCATGTCATCTCACCGGACGGCTACGACACCGACGGCCAGGTGTCCTCCGCCTTCGACCTCGCGGTGTTCGGGCGGGCCGGGCTGCGCAACGCGGACTTCGCGCGGTACTGCTCCACCGCCGAGGCCGAGTTCCCGGGTGACGGGTCGTCGTACGCGATCCAGAACACCAATCGGCTGCTGACCGGCAACGACGGCGTCGAGCCGTATCCGGGACTCATCGGAGTGAAGAACGGCTACACCACCCACGCGGGCAACACGCTGGTCGCGGCGGCGCGTCGGGGCGGTCGGTCGCTCGTCGTCACGGTGATGAACCCTCAGGCGGGCGGCGGCTTCACCGTGTACGAGGAGGCGCGCGAGCTGCTCGACTGGGGTTTCGCGGCCGCGGGGCGGGTCGATCCGGTGGGTTCGCTGGACGCGTTGCGGACGAGCCCGAGGCCGGGTCCCGCCG
>NZ_JAWOAI010000727.1:0-3878 GCF_033194735.1 Streptomyces sp. W16 | reverse complement strand
GCCGGTGGCGCCGTCGGGGCCGGTCGCGGCGAGGAGGCCGGCCGCGAGGTCCGGGGCGAAGAGGTCCGCCAGGGGCAGGCCGGGCGGCCACTCCCGCAGCCGGGCGGCGATGACGCCGATACCGGCCGAGAACAGCGGTCGTACGCAGCTCTCCTTGCTCGGGAAGTAGCGCCACACGGTGCGCGCCGAGACGCCGACCGCCTGTCCGATCTGTTCGCCGGTGGTCGCCGTCACGCCCTGGGCGACGAACAGCTCCACCGCGGCCCGGGCGATCTCCAGCCGGATCTCGGCCTTGCGTGCCTCGGTGAGCGGCGGTCGTCCCGTGCGTCCGCTGGATGCGCTCATCAGTTCCCCTCCGGCTGCGGTCGTGACCTCCCGGGATTCTGCACCATGACCCGCCCACGACTTCATGTCACATGCAGACATTAAGTCGTATGGTGAGTGGACAACGGGCGCGGAGCCCTCGCACGACGAACAGGAGCACCTCATGACCAGTGGACTCGGTGGACGCAGCGTCATCGTCACCGGAGCGGGTTCGGGCATCGGGCGCGCCGCCGCCCTGGCCTTCGCCGCGCAGGGCGCCAAGGTCGTGGTGGCCGACCTGAACGCCGACGGCGCCGAGGCGGTCGTCAAGGAGATCGAGCAGGCGGGCGGCACCGTCCTCGCGGTCACGGGCGACCTGAGCGAGCAGGCGGTCGTCGACGAGGTGACCGTGACCGCCGTGGAGCGGTTCGGCGGGATCGACGTCCTGGTGAACAACGCGGGGATCATGGACCGGATGTCGGCGCTGGCGGACGTCGCCGACGCGGAGTGGGAGCGGGTCATCCGGGTCAATCTGACCGCGCCCTTCCTCCTCACCCGGGCCGTGCTGCCGCACATGCTGGCGGCGGGCCGGGGCGCGATCGTGAACACCGCGTCGGAGGCGGGCTTCCGCGGCAGCGCGGCGGGCGCCGCCTACACGGCCTCCAAGCACGGGGTCGTCGGCCTGACGAAGTCCCTTGCGGTGATGTACCGCAAGCAGGGCATCCGCACCAACGCCATCGCCCCGGGCGGTACGGCGACCAACATCTCCGTGGACGCCGACCGCGAGGCTCTCGGCCCGGCGGCGCTCGGCCCGCACTTCGTCAACGTCGGCCGCGTGGCCCGGCCCGAGGAGCAGGCCGCCGTGATCGTGTTCCTCGCCTCGGACGCGGCGAGCAACATCAACGGCGCGATCCTGCCCGTCGACGACGGCTGGTCGGCGGTCTGACGCCTCCCGCCCGCCCCGCAGGGCTCGGCAGGCCGCGACCCTACGACCTCGGCCGACGGGCGTCCTGCGGCCCCGGCCGCTCCGCCGCGCCCCGCACGAACAGCCGTGCCAGCCGCTGCCCCGTCTCCACTGCGGCGGCATGGTCCTCGATGGGCGTCACCCGTGAGTCCTTGAACACGATGTAGGTGACCCCGGTGTCCGTCCCGCCGCCGCGCGGATCGGCACGGATGCCGAGGCCCTTGGCCGTGGCGTACGACGCCTCGCCGATGATGTCGTGCGGGCCGACGTCTCCTACGACGGCGTACTGCACCCGGTCCCGGTAGACGACGGCGGCGACCGAACCGCCTCGGATCCGGTGGTCCAGGTGGTTCCAGAGGGCGCTGGCGGCGGGGACCACGATGTACGGGAGCCGCTCGGCGTCCAGGTAGCGGCCGTCGGACTGCTGGTACGCCGTCATGGCCGAGAAGAGCGGGTCGGTGCGCGCGTTGCAGTGGGCGCCGGCCTGTCCGTCGCAGTCGATGTCCATGTCGGCCTTCCAGTAGACGGCCTCCTTGGTGCCGCAGACCGGGATCGACGCGGGTTCCCCGTCGTCGGTGCGGTATCGGCCGCGCGAGACGGGGGCGCAGTCACGCACCTTGGCCAGCAGGTCGGCCGCCGCGACATCGCCCTCGCGCAGAGCCGCCGGCCCGGCCAGGGGACGGACGGGTTCGGTCGCTCCCGCGGCGGGAAGCGTGGTCGGGGCGAGCAGGGCGGCGCCGGCCGCGACCAGCGTCAGCGTCTGGGCACGCACGAGGAGGACCCTCTTCTGGGGGATCTGACGGACACTCAGCCCACCCTGGTACCGGTCCGATCGCGCGGCCACTGATAGGGGGCCGGACGGTGCACGCCCCCAACGCCCGGCGGAAATCGCGCCTCTGAGTCCGCGTCACTCCCGACGCGGCCAGGCGCCTGAAGTCCAGGTCACTCCCGACGGGGGCCGGGGGCCCGAGCCCAGGTCGGCTCCGGCCGCCCGACCGCCCGCGCCGGCGCGGGATCAGCGACGACAGCGGTCCGCGCCACCGGCATGAACTCCCCATTCACAGGGGTGAGTTCAGCCGTGAGTACCTCAGCATACGTAACCTTCGCGGCCGATCTTCAACGGCGCCCCTCTTGATGCGATTGCCCTACCCGCGTCATATTGGTCCGGACCTTTCAAGTCGTGTGATGCCCGTGCAACGCCGGGGAGGCAGAATCGTGCGACGCGTCCGGGCCGTCCTCACTCTCTCCCGTGCCGCACTGACATGTGCCGCGCTCCTGTTGCTCGCGTCCTGCGGCACGGGGGACGCGGGAGACGGCCACGCGCCCGGTGCCCCGGTCGGAGTCACGGCCGCGGCGGGGAGTGCGACCAGCGTGCACGTCATGTGGGACGCGGTGACGGCGAGCCCGGGCGTCCGCACCTACGAGATATATCGGGGCACCACGAAAGTGAGGGAAGTAGCCGGTTCCGAGCACATGGTGGACATCACCAGGCTCAAGCCCGCGACCATGTATGCCTTCTCCGTGCGGGCCCGGGACACCGACGGCCGCCTGGGACCAAGCAGCCGGGAGGTGAAGGCGCGGACACCGGTCGCCGTCGCGGCCGACCACTCGGCGCCCACCCGACCGAGCGCACCGCAGGGCCGGGTCATCGGCAGCCGGGCGGTCCAACTGTCCTGGGGCGGCTCCACGGACGACCGGGGTGTGGTGTCGTACGACATCTACCAGGGCGGGGCGAAGATCCACAGTGTGGGCGGCGCCCAGACGGCGACCGTGGTCACGGGGCTGCGGCCCGGCACGCGCTACTCCTTCACCGTGCGGGCCCGGGACGCCGCCGACAACCTCTCGCCCGCGAGTACGACCGTCCCGCTCACCACGGCGCCGGGCAGCGACGACGGGCGGGGCACCGCCCCCACGGACTTCAGCGCCAAGACGCACCGGGGCGACGACGGGGCGTACTACATCGACCTGTCCTGGGTGCCGCCGCGCACGGACGGGGTGGTCACGGAGTATCAGATCCGCCTCGACGGGCAGCCCGCCACCTCGCTGGTCTGGGGCGGGACCCCGCCGCGCGACCGGGCGACGTACAGCTTCTACGTGGGCCGGGAGGCCCAGGTCAGCCATCGGGTGCGGCTCAGGGCACGGCTGCCGGACGGTACGTGGGGAGGGTTCTCGGCGGAGCGGACGGTGACGACGGGCGAGGCCGCGCCATAGGAGATCCATAGAGTTGTCGGTATGACCCATAGGGAAGCCCATGGCCCGGCGGGGCCGCTCGACCTCTCGCTCCTGCGCACGTTTCTCGCCGTGCACCGGGCCGGTTCGTTCACGGCGGCGGGGCGGCTGCTCGGGCTGTCGCAGCCGACGGTGACGACTCATGTCCGTTCGCTGGAGGAGCAGTTGGGCCGGGAACTGTTCGAGCGGCGGTCGCGCGGTGTCGTGCCGACCTCGGTGGCGGACCAGTTGGCCGCGCAGGTCGCGGCGCCCCTGGACGAGCTCGCCGTCGTGGCGGACCGCGGCGCCCTCGGCACGGACCAGCCGCCGGAGCCCGTGCAGCTGGCGGGCCCTGCCGAGCTGCTGTGCACCCGGGTGCTGCCCGCCCTGGCACCGCTGACCG
>NZ_JAWOAI010000726.1:0-3900 GCF_033194735.1 Streptomyces sp. W16 | reverse complement strand
GGCGGCGCTGCACCGGCACCTGGCGGAGGCCCCGCCGCGGGCGCACACCAGGGCGGCGCTCGGCGCGATCTGCCGACTCAACGCCTGGCGGCCGCCGGCCGGCACCTTCGACGCCCCGCTGGACTACGCGGCCCGGATCTCCCGCTTTCACGAGCTGGGGCTGCTCACCGACCGGGACATGGGAGACCTGCAGAAGCTGCTGCACGGCATCGCGCACTCGGCGGGCCGTCAGGGCATGGGCCAGTTCTGCCACGGCGACGCCCTGCTGTCCAACATCCTCCTCTCACCGGCCGGTCCAGTGCTGGTGGACTGGGAGCACGCGGGCTGGTACCTGCCGGGCTACGACCTGGCGACGCTGTGGGCGGTTCTCGGGGACGCGCCGGTGGCCCGGCGGCAGATCAGTCAGATCGCGCAGTCCGCGGGACCCGCGTCGCGTGACGCGTTCCTGGTGAACCTGATGCTGGTGCTGACCCGGGAGATCCGTACCTACGAGATGGCCGTGCAGCGTTCGATGCACGACACGACCCCGGCGGCACCGGGAGCTGCCCACCCGGGTGCTGCGCCGTCCGGCGAGGAACAACGGCTGCTGCTGAGGCGGCTGCACGACGACTGCCAGTTGGCCCGACGGGCCGTGCGTGCGGCGGTCGGCACTCGCTGACGGGGATGACGGTCCGCGGTGCGCCCTGCAGCGGCGCACCGCGGACCTTCGTGTGTCTCAGCCACCTGTGCCTTGTGTCTCGGCCACATATGCCTCCCCCACATAAGGCTCGCCCATTGGTGTAGTCCACTGATGCCCCGCAGGCCCGAAAGCCGCCGCCACGAAACTCCTCGTATCCCCTGTTGACAAGGGAAATCGTCCGCCTCTGGGCATGATTGACGGATCGTCGGCCAGCCGGTAGCACTGACGCACGCCCGGCCCCGAACGGATCGTCACACCCCACCGTCCCAGGAGGCTGCATTGCGAGGATCCTCGACCGACCCCAACCGCTCTCCCGGACACAGACGCACCCGAAGGTCCGCCGGTGCGCTCGCCACCGCCGCCCTGCTGCTGCCCCTGCTCGGCGCGGCCCCGTCCGAGGGCACCACCGACTCCTCCGCCGCCACCCTCCAGCGGGCGTTCGCCTCGGCGTCCGCCGAGTACCACGTGCCGCAGACCGTGCTGCTGGCCGTCTCCTACCTCCAGTCCCGCTGGGACACCCACGGCGGAGCGCCGAGCGTGACCGGCGGCTACGGCCCGATGCACCTCACGGACGCCCGCACCGCTCTCGCCACGACGGAGCACCTGAGCGAAGGCACCGAGGACGCCCGCGGCGACAGCGCCCGCCCGGCCCTGCACCCCGAGGTGAAGATCCCGGCGGACTCCCAACTCCCCGCCCGGCTCAGGACGTTGACGAAGGCGGCCGAGCTGACCGGACTTCCGGCCGCCGCCCTCCGCAGCGACGAGGCCGCGAACGTGGCGGGCGGCGCCGCGCTGCTGGCCGACGCGCAGCAGAGCCTGGGCGAGCCACTGAGCGCGGACCCGGCCGAGTGGTACGGCGCGATCGCGCGTTTCTCCGGCGCGGACGACACCGCGACGGCCGCCGCCTATGCCAACGATGTCTACGACGTGATCCACACGGGCGAGGAGCGCACCACGGACGCCGGGCAGCAGGTCGCCCTGGCCGCACAGCCTGAACTCACCCCGGACACAGCGCAGTTGGCGGAGACCGGGCTGCGCACGCTCTCCGCCGACGGCACGGAGTGCCCGAAGAAGGTGTCCTGCGAGTGGATCCCGGCGCCGTACTCCCAGTTCGGGACCAAATACGGCAACCACGACCTGGGCGACCGGCCCGCGTCGCAGAGCATCAAGTACATCGTCATCCATGACACGGAAGGCCAGTGGGCCGGTGTCCTGAACATGGTCCAGGACCCCACCTATGTGTCGTGGAACTACACGATCCGCTCCAGTGACGGTCTCGTCGCCCAGCATGTGAAGGCCAAGGACGTGGCCTGGCACGCGGGCAACTGGTACATCAACGCCAAGTCGATCGGCATCGAGCACGAGGGCTTCCTCGCCGCGCCGGACGCCTGGTACACGGAGGCGATGTACCGCTCCTCGGCCCGGCTGGTGAAGTACCTGACGAAGAAGTACGGCATCCCGCTGGACCGGCAGCACATCCTCGGCCACGACAATGTGCCCGGGCCGACCACGTCCACGGTCCCCGGGATGCACACGGACCCGGGCCCGTACTGGGACTGGGCCCACTACTTCGCCCTGCTGGGCCACCCCTTCGAGCAGACCGGCAGGAAGAGCGGCGGCCTGGTGACGATCCGCCCCGACTACACCGCCAACCAGCCGGTGTACACGGGCTGTGTCACCGCGGGCCAGCCGTGCGCGGTGCACGGTTCGAGCGAGGTCCGGCTGTACTCCGGGCCGGGCGAGACCTACCCCCTGATCAAGGACATCGGCCTCGGGACGACCCCTACCACCGGCGTCAACGACCTCTCCTCACGGGTGTCCACCGGACAGCAGTACGCGGTGGCGGACCGTTCCGGCGACTGGACCGCGATCTGGTACCTGGGCCAGGAGGCCTGGTTCAAGAACCCGAAGAAGCACCCGACGGCGGTCGGGGCGGCCGGATGGGTGATCACACCGAAGGACGGTCTGGACAGCGTCCCCGTGTACGGCCGCGCCTACCCGGAGGCCTCGGCCTATCCGACGGGAGTGCCCGTCCAGACGGTGTCCCCGCTGCCGTACACCCTGCTCAAGGGCCAGCAGTACGTGGTCGGTGGCAAGGTGCCCGGTGAGTACTACTACGCGGTCACCTTCACCACCGACTCGCACAAGGTCGTCGTAGGGAACGATCTCTACTACGAGATCCAGTACGGCCACCGGGTGGAGTTCGTGCGGGCCGCGGACGTCCAGCTGAAACGGTCCGGCCGGTAGGCAGTCGCCTCAGCCCTGCTGGAAAAGCTCCGCCGGGAGCGGTTTCAGCAGGGCGTAGAGGTCGTCCGTGATGGGGCGGTCCCAGGCGGCGATGGTGACCAGGACGTTGTCGCTGCGGTCGAACTGGACGCAGGAGATCCGGCTCTCGGAGAGCTTGAGGCGGCGCACGATCAGCAGGTTGTCGCCCTGCATCACCGGCATGTCCTCGGTGCCCACGACGGTCACCTCCTCGTCGTTCTCCAGCGCGAGGAGCAGCTGGGCGACCTCGAAGGGGACCTCGTCCTCGGCGACGTCACGGGCCGGGGAGCCCTCCGGGAGGTTGCCGATGACCATCGCGGGGCCTCGGCCGCCGAACAGGTCGTACCGCAGGAACACGCCCTGGCAGGTGCCGTCGGGGGCGGGCAGCAGACCGGCGCCGAGGTTGCCGGGCCAGTCGCCCGGATCCATGGCCAGCACATCGAATTCGGGGCCGGCGGGGGTGGCGCTGCGGCGGCGGAGGAACGACATGGTGCCATGGTACGGGGTGCCGTTCGGCGATGGAGCCGTGGCCAAATGCCGGGTGCGGTTCGTCGTTCGGGTGCGGCTGGGTGGGGGCTGAGCGCGCAGTTCCCCGCGCCCCTAGGGAACTCGGCCCTCAGTTGGCTGGATCAGTGCCGTTTCCAGGCCTGTGCGGTCCGTTCCCAACTTTCGGTAGGCCGCTGAGAGCAGGCGTACCGCCGTTTGTTCGTCCGTGTGGAGTTCTACGGCTATGTCGGCGTCCGTGTGGCCTTCGGCGGCCAGGGTCGCCGCTGTGCGTTCGTCGGTCGTGAGGGTGTCCGTCTCGGTGCTGTGGAGGCGGCGGGGGCGCAGGCCGGCGGCGGCGAGTTCGGCGCGGGTGGTGTCCGCGAGGCCGTCGGCGCCGCACTGGACGGCCGCGTCGAGGCCTCGGTAGAGGTGGTCGGCGGCTTCCCCGGAGCGGCCCGTGCGGCGCAGCT
>NZ_JAWOAI010000725.1:0-3900 GCF_033194735.1 Streptomyces sp. W16 | reverse complement strand
CCGCGCCGCTCGGCGACCCGGCGCCGCGCCTCCGCGGCGACCTGCCGCCGGAAGCCCTCGATACGCTGCCGGATCTCGTCGTCGAGCAGCCGGTCGGCGAACCCGGACTGCCCGCCCTGTGCCCGGATGCTCGTGCGTACCCGGGCCAGCAGCGTCTGCGGTCGCAGCCACTCCAGGGTCTGGTGCGACGACCAGCCGTCCGATCCGGGGGAGTTGCCGTAGCCGCCGAAACCGTCGACCGCCTCCGCCGCCAACTGACCCATCATCGCCTGGTCGTTGGCGGCGAGCGCCGCAGCGAGCCGGTCGCGGAGGTCGTCGCGGCCGGGGGTCTCGCCCTGCGGTGCTCCGATGCCGCGCGGGAAGTAGAGGTCGAAGACCGGGTCGAACACCGGGCGTTGGGCCGTCCCGTGCAGCAGTGTCGCGGCCAGCCCCTCGCGCAGCAGCTCCCGGTCCGTGAACCCGAGCGCCTCCATCGCCATCGCCGCGTCCACGGTCTCGCCGGTCCCGATCCGCAGACCGTGCGCGCGCAGCGCCCCGACGAGGCCCGTCAGCCGCTCGGCGACACCGGCGGCACTCACACCGCGTCCAGGTCGAGCTTCGCCGCCGCCCTGAGGATGTCGTCCTGGTGCTTGAGGAGCACACCGAGGGTGTCCCGTACGACCGTCTCGTCGAGCGTGTCGGCGCCGAGGGCCAGGAGGGTGCGGGCCCAGTCGATGGTCTCCGCCACCGACGGCACCTTCCGCAGCTCCATCTCCCGCAGCGCCCCGACCACCCGGACCACCGACTCGGCCAGCGTCTCGCCGAGCCCGGGCACCTTCAGCCGTACGATCCGACGCTCCAACTCCTCGTCGGGGAAGCCGATATGGAGGAACAGGCAGCGGCGGCGCAGCGCCTCGGAGAGTTCGCGGCTCGCGTTCGAGGTGAGGACCACGAAGGGGCGGCGGGTCGCGGTGATCGTGCCCAGTTCCGGGACGGTGACCTGGAAGTCGCTGAGTATCTCCAGCAGCAGGCCCTCCACCTCGACGTCCGCCTTGTCGGTCTCGTCGATCAGCAGGACCTTCGGGGCGTCGCCGCGGATCGCCGTGAGCAGCGGGCGGGGGAGCAGGAACTCCTCGCTGAAGATGTCGGTGCGGGTCTCGTCCCAGCTCTCGTCGCGGCCCGCGCTGATGCGCAGCAGCTGCTTGGCGTGGTTCCACTCGTACAGCGCCCGGGACTCGTCGACGCCCTCGTAGCACTGGAGCCGGACCAGCTCCGCCCCGGCGACCTCGGCGACGGCCTTGGCCAGCTCCGTCTTGCCGACACCGGCCGGGCCCTCGACGAGGAGCGGCTTGCCGAGGCGGTCGGCGAGGAAGACGGTCGTGGCGACGGCGGGCGAGGCCAGATAGCCGGTCTCGGCGAGGCGCGCGGCGACTTCGTCGACGGAACGGAACAACGGGGCCTCCGGCGGATCGAGGGCGAGGAATCGAGGGCGGTGCATCGACATCCAGCTACATATCTAAGCGCTTGTTCACCTCCACTGTCACCCGCGATCGCGTCGCCGCGCAAGCCTGTACACCGATCGGTTTCCTCTCGGCCTCCGGCGCGGTAACCTCGCAGTATGGCCACGACAGACAAGGCGTCCCCCCGAGACCGGCTGCTCGACGCGGCGGCCGAGCACTTCTACCGCGACGGCGTCTCCATCGGCGTCGAGGCGCTGTGCCGGTCCGCCGGAGTCTCGAAGCGGTCGATGTACCAGCTCTTCGACAGCAAGGACGAGGTACTCGCCGCCAGCCTGGAGCGCCGCGCCCCCGGCTACGCGGCGCGGCTCATGCCCGGCCCGGACGACGCCGGCACGCCCCGCGAACGCATCCTGTACGTCTTCGAGCAGGCGGAGCAGGCCTCGACCGAGCCCGCGTACATGGGCTGTCCCTTCCTTGCCGCGCTGGTCGAGCTGAAGGACCCCGAGCACCCGGCGAGCGTGGTCGCCCGCGCCGCCAAGGAGACGTTGCAGGACGCCTTCCGCGCCCAGGCCGAGCTGGGCGGTGCACGTGATCCCGCCCTGCTGGCACGCCAGTTGATGCTGGTCTTCGACGGCGCGAGCGCCCGCGCCGGGGCGAAGCTGGAGACGCTGGACGGGCTGACCGTCGAGACTGTGCGGACGTTGTTGGATGCGGCCGGGGTTGCCTGAGCGTTGGGTCATGTCGTTCTTTGGCTGCGGCGCCGTGGGGGCTGGTCGCGCAGTTCCCCGCGCCCCTTAGGGGTGCTGCAGGACCGTGGGCAAAGGGGCAGCCACCGTAGCGACTGCCCCTGACCCGTCCGGCAGGACTCACGCGGCCAGTGCCACCGACTCCACCGCCGGTGTGCGCAGCACCCGCCGTGCCGTCAGCAGGCTCGTCCCCAGCGTCACCGTCGCCGCCACCGCGACGACCGCCAGCCAGATGCCGAGGCCCTGGTGCGGCAGCACCGAGTCCGTGCGGACCATGGTGAACGGGATGATCCCCGCCAGCGCGGCCACCGTGCCGGACAGCACTCCGGTGACCGTGAGGATCGCCGTCTCGGTGCCCACCGTGCGCAGCACCTGTCCCGGAGTCGCGCCCGCCAGGCGCTGTCCGCCGAACTCCCGGGCGCGGTAAGTCGTCGCCGCGTACAGCGAGTTGACCAGCATCACGCAGACGAAGACCACGATGATGCCGACGACCGTGAAGTTGAGCGTCTCCAGGTTCTTCGCGTCCACCGACTTCGTCAGCCCCGAGTCCCGCACCGCGTCGCTCTCCACCGCCTGCATGTAGAGCGTGGCGGTGGATACGGCCGTGAACAGGATCAGCGACATCAGGATCCCGGCCAGCTGGTCGGCCCGCTCGCGCAGATTGCGTACGGCCAACCAGCCGCTCGCGCCTGCCAGTTGGAGCCGGTCGAGCAGCCCCTTCAACAGCCGTGGCGCCAGCAGTGCCAGTCCCACCGAGAGCAGGATCGCCCCGTACGCCGGTGCCGCCATCAGCGCCGCGTCCGTCGCGGAGAACGCGAAGGTCGCCGACACCGACACCACACCCGCGACCAGCGCGCCGTGCGCGAGCAACGTCCTTGCCCGGCCCGGCTGTCGGCGTCCGCGCGTCGCCCGCCGTACGGCCAGGAACGCGGCGCCCGCCGAGGCGAGCAGGGTGATGCCGAGGCCCGACTGCAGCGCGTAGGGACCGAAGGAGTAGTCGACGGACCGCGCCACCTGGCCGCTGTCCTGGAACTCCCCGAGCAGTGCCGCTCCGCCGAGCATCGCCGGACCGACGGCGAGGACCGCGCCCAGCAGGGCGACGGCCACCGCCTCACCCACGACCATCCGCTTCAGCTGCGCCGGAGTCGCCCCCGAGCAGCGCAGCGTCTCCAACTCCCTTGTCCGCTGCCGCACGTTGACAGTCAGCGTCGAGGCGACGGCGAAGAACACCAGCAGGGTGCCGTAGCCGCCGACGACACTCGCCGACGTGGACAGCGTGTCGGCGCTGACCGAGTCGATGCCGTGCTGCGCCGCCGTGTCCTGCAGGGAGTTGAACGTCATGATGATCGCCGCGCCGAGGAACGCGGCCAGCAGGGTCGCCAGGAACCGGCCCGGCCGCTGCCGGATCGAACGCATCGCCAGTACGAACATCGCTCACACCCCCACCGTCACGTCGTCGCCCAGGTGTGCCAGCCGCTCGGCGACCGCGTCGACGGTCGGCGCGTGCATCCGGCCGGCGAGCCTGCCGTCCGCGAGGAACACCACCGAGTCGGCGTACGAGGCCGCGACCGGGTCGTGCGTCACCATCACCACCGTCCGGCCGTGCACCCGCACCGCCTCCCGCAACAGCAGCAGCACGTCCCGCGCGCTGCGCGTGTCCAGGGCGCCGGTCGGCTCGTCCGCGACGTTGCGCCACAGCCGCTGCAGCAGCCGGT
>NZ_JAWOAI010000724.1:0-3901 GCF_033194735.1 Streptomyces sp. W16 | reverse complement strand
GGCCGCCGCCGTGGGTCTCGGCGCCGACGTCACGCTGCTGGAACCCGCGCCGGTGCCCCTCGCGCACGTGGTGGGCACCGCGGTCGGTCAGGTCCTCACCAGGGCCCATCTGGAACGGGGCGTGGAGTTGCGTACCGGGGTGACCGTGTTGGAGGTGACCGGCACCGGAGTGCTCCTGGCCGACGGCGAGCTGGTCGAGGGCGACGCGGTGTTGGTCGCCGTCGGTTCGCGGCCCAACACCGAGTGGCTGGCCGGCAGCGGGCTCGCCGTGGAGGACGGTGTGTCGTGCGACGCGTACTGCGAGGCGGCCCCCGGGATCTACGCGGCCGGGGACGTGGCGCGTTGGTACAACCCGTTGTTCGCCACCTCGATGCGGATCGAGCACCGTACGAACGCCTCCGAACAGGGCATGGCCGCCGCCCGCAACCTGCTCGCCGCACCGGAGGCACGCAAGCCGTTCGCGCCGGTGCCGTACTTCTGGTCGGACCAGTACGACATGCGGATCCAGGCATACGGACATCTCCGTGGTCATGACGAAGTTGCCGTGGTGGAAGGCGACTTGACGGAGCGTCACTTCGTGGTGGCGTACCGGAAGGACGACCGCCTGACCGGGATCCTGGGCGTGGGCGTCACCCCCAAGGTCCTCCGTGGCTGGCGGCAGGCACTGGCTGCGGGCACCTCATGGCGCGAAGCAGTGGCGAACGAGACCCGCACGCCGTACACCGCGGTGGGCACCGCGACCGTGCCGACGCGATGAGCCCCCACAGCACCCCCACCCCCGCTGCGTGGCCACTGGTTCCGGTCACGCGCCCCGCACAAGCGACATCGGCTCTTCCGCGCTCCTCCCCCACACTCCGGAGGCCTGACCCATGTCCATCCCCTCGCCCCTGACATCCGAGGCCGAAGCCTCCGGCGGACGGAACGTGAACGTCCTGGTGACGGTTCTCGCCTTCACCGGCATCGCCGTGGCACTGGTGCAGACGCTCATCATCCCGATCATCCCCCACCTTCCCGAGTACCTGCACGCCTCCGCCGCCGACGCCGCCTGGGCGCTCACCGCCACCCTGTTGTGCGGCGCCGTCGCCACCCCCGTAATGGGCCGCCTCGGCGACATGTACGGCAAGCGCCGCATGCTGCTCATCGGCATCGCCGTACTGGTCACGGGCTCCGTGATCTGCGCACTCAGCGAGTCACTGACCACGATGATCATCGGCCGCGCGCTGCAGGGCCTGGCGAACGGGGTCATCCCGCTCGGCGTCAGCATCCTGCGCGACGAGGTGCCCGCCGAGAAGCTGCCCGTGTCCACGGCGGTGATGCTCGGCTCCCTCGGTGTCGGCGGCGCCCTGGGACTGCCCGCATCCGCGCTGATCGCCGACACGTTCGACTGGCACGTGCTGTTCTGGACGTCGGCCGCTCTCGGCGCGGTCGCTCTCCTGCTGGTCCTGCTGCTCGTACCCGAGTCGAAGGCGCGCCCCGGCGGGCGCGTCGACGTCCCAGGCGCCCTGGGCATGGGCATCGGTCTGGTCTGCCTGCTGCTCGGGGTCTCCAAAGGTGCCGACTGGGGCTGGGGCAGCGGCGCCACTCTCGGCGTCTTCGCCGTGGCCCTGATCGTCCTCCCTCTGTGGGGCTGGTTCGAACTGCGCACCCCGCGGCCCATGGTGGACCTGCGGGCCAGCTCCCACCCCCAGGTCCTGTTCACCCACCTCGCCGGAATCGCGTTCGGGTTCTCGCTGTTCGCGCTCAACCTGGTGCTGCCACAAGTGCTTCAGCTACCAAAGATCACGGGCTACGGGCTGGGCGAGTCCCTGGCCACGGCGGGCCTGGCCATGGCCCCGCAGGGTCTGGTCATGATGGCCGTGGCCCCGTTCTCCGCCCGGGTCACCAGGACCCGGGGGCCGAAGACGACCCTGATGATCGGTGCCGTGGTCGTGGGAGTGGGCTACCTCCTCATCATGGTGCTGATGTCCGCCACCTGGACGCTGATCCTGGCCTCCTGCGTCGTCGCCATGGGTGTCGGCTTCGGCTACGCCGCGCTGCCGACGCTCGTCATGGACTCCGTGCCCGCCTCCGAGACCGCCGCGGCCAACAGCCTCAACACCCTGATGCGGTCCATCGGCACCACCACCTCAAGTGCCGTGGCCGGTGTACTGCTCGCCCATATGACGATCGACTTCCACGGCGTCGCGGTTCCGTCCGAGAACGGCCTGCGTGCCGTCCTGGCGATCGGCGTCGGTGCCGCCACCGTCGCGCTGGCCGTCGCCTCCTTCATCCCACGGCGCCGCCCCGATGCCGCTCTCCCTCCGGCGAACGCCATTGCCGAGAAGGTCGGCCTGAGTCCGCTCCCCGACATCGACTGAACCATCGCGGTCCGATGGCGGCGGGACCTGACGTCGGCATCGGACCGGGGCACGCCGTGACGTGCGGCGCGGATCCGACCGGCATCCGGCCTGCTTCAGGACGGCCTCACCAGACCGGTGTCGTAGGCGAAAATGACGGCCTGCACCCGGTCGCGGGCTCCGATCTTGGCCAGGATCCGGCCGATGTGCGTCTTGATGGTCGACTCGGACAGGCAGAGGTCCTCGGCGATCTCACTGTTCGTCAGACCGGCCGCGATATCGGTCAGCACCTCGCGCTCGCGCTGGGTCAGCCCGGCCAGGCGCGGATCCTCGCCGGGGCCGCGCAGGGGGAGGTGCGTGGTGAAGACCTCCAGCAGTCGGCGAGTCATCGCGGGCGCGACCACCGCGTCACCGGCCGCGACCGCGCGGATTCCCGCGAGGAGTTCGTCCGGGCGGGCGTCCTTGAGCAGGAAGCCGCTCGCGCCCGCGCGCAGCGCGCCGTACGCGTACTCGTCCAGGTCGAAGGTGGTGAGCACGAGCACCCGGGAGCGACCGCCGGAGGCGAGGATCCGACGTGTGGCCTCGATGCCGTCCATGCCGGGCATGCGGATGTCCATCAGCACCACGTCCGGGTGCAGCTCGGCCGTCCGGCGCACCGCCTCCGCGCCGTGTTCCGCCTCGCCGACCACGGTCGTCTCCGGACTGCTGTTCAGCAGCATCCGGAAGCCGATGCGCTGCAGCGGCTGGTCGTCGACGATCAGCACCGTGGTCACGGGCACTCCTGAACTCCGGTCCGGTCCTTGGCGGCCGAGCCGGCACGCGCCGCCTGCGGATCGGTCTTAGTCCGCCCGTCGTGGTTCATGGGGAGCACGGCCCGTACGGTCCAGCCGCCAGCCCTGCGCCGGGAGACGGCGTGGCCTCCCACGAGTGCGGCGCGCTCCCTCATGCCGATCAGGCCCTGCCCCGGGGTGCGGTTCCCGCCCGTATGGTCCGGTGTCGCCTCCTCCACCGGTGGGCCGGTGTCGTCGACCTGCACCACGACCTCACCGGCACGGGCGTCCGCCGTCACCGCGACCCGCACGCGGGTGCGTGGTCCGGCGTGCTTGAGGCTGTTGGTCAGGGCCTCCTGGACGATCCGGTACACGGCGAGCTGAAGGCTCGCGCTGAGCGAGGAGAGGTCGCCCGAGGCGGTGTAGGTGACGGTCGGCCCGGCCGTCCGGATCCGCTCGCACAGGGCGGCGAGTTGGGCGGTACCCGGCTGGGGGTGCAGTTCGGCGCTCGCGGCGTCGTCGGGCAGTCCGACCCGCAGCGCGCCGAGGGCGCGGCGGAGTTCACCCAGAGACGTACGCCCGGCCTCGGCGATCGTCCGCAGGACTTCCGGACCCCGCTCCGGTTGCAGCTGGGCCTCGGCCGCGCCTCCGTCGGCCAGACCGACGATCACCGCCAGGGTGTGTCCCACGATGTCGTGCAACTCGCGTGAGACCCGGGCGCGTTCGTTGGCCGCGGCCAGCAACTCGCGTTGCTCGCGCTCGACTTCCAGGGTGGCGGCCCGCTCGGCCAGCGCG
>NZ_JAWOAI010000723.1:0-3907 GCF_033194735.1 Streptomyces sp. W16 | reverse complement strand
CTGCCGGGGGCGGGCGACCGGGCGGAGGGCATGCGGCGGGCGTTCACTTCGGGCGCGCTGGCCGAACACGACAGCGAGCGCCGGCTCGCGCGGACACTGGCCGAGGCGCTGTGGCCTGAGGGGCTGACCGCGCAGATACGCCAGGTTTCCGAGCGCGCGGGCCGTCCACTGGTACGGATCCAGCCGTCGCCCCGGGTCGCCCAGGTCCCCTGGGAACTCCTCGCGGTCGACGACGACGATGTCCGGCTCCTCGACCTGGCGGACGTCGTGACCACCGCACCGGCGTCACTGCGGCCACGAAATCCGTCGGCCGCAGCGACGCAGAGCACGGACACGGGCCCTGTCGTCCTCGTCCTCGACCCCCGTGTTCCCGGCTTCCGCGCCGACTCCCCGCTCGGTTCGGTGCTGGGGCCGCCCGGCTCCGACCCTGAGCTGCTGTCGCTGGTCCGGGGCCATCTCGACGCGGGCGCCGTCGTACCGTCCGTCGCCACCCCGGCGGAGGCCTTCCGCCGTACCGACCTTGACCGGGACTGGCTGAGCGATGTGCTCCGCAAGGGCGCCCGCAGGCTGCTGTACGTCGGTCACGTCAGCGGTGCGCCGGTCGAGGGCGGGCAGAGCGAGGACGGCACGCTGCACCTGTCCTGCGACGCGGAAACCGTCGGTCTGGCCGAGCCGCTGCGCACGCATCGGCCGCTGTCGGCCAAGGACCTGCTGCTGGGCACGCTCCCGCTGCGCGCGGACGGCGAGCCGGGCGCGCGGATCTGGCCGGCGCCGGCCCGGGTCGCCCTCATCGGCTGTGAGAGCGGCGGTGATCTGCGGTTCGCCGAGTCGTTCGGGCCGGCGACGGCGATGCTCCACAACGGTGCCGAGTTGGTCACCGCCACCCGCTGGGTGCTGCCGACCAGCTTCGCCTTCCATCGGCTGGCTCAACTGCCGGAGTCCGTACGCCCGTTGTCGGAGGCGATCGTCGCCGTCGACGCGGCGCACGAGCACGAGGACCCCGTGCACCGGCTCGGTCACTGGCAGCGCGAGCAGCTCGACCGCTGGCGCGCCGACGGCCGCATCGAGCACTCGCCCCTGCTGTGGGCGGCGCTGACCTGCATCGTCGTATGACATGGAGCGCCGCACGTCCGGAGTGTCGTACGACGCTCCGGGTCATACGGCCGGTCAGAGCCGGACGATGATCAGGGCCGTGTCGTCGGTGGCGCCGCCGTGCGGAAGGAGTTCGAGGAGTACGGCGTCCGCGAGGGCTTCGGGGTCGGTGTTCCGGTGGCGGACGAGGGAGTCGGCGAGGCGGGCCAGGCCCCTGTCGATGTCCTCGCCGCGGCGTTCGATCAGGCCGTCGGTGTAGAGGACCAGAGTGGCACCGGGTGAGAACGAGGTGCCGGCCTGCGGCCTGGGCATCGGGTCGGGGCGGGCGTCGAGGGGCGGGTCGGTGGCGCGGTCGAGGAACTCCACGCGGCCGTCGGGACGGACCAGGACGGGCGGCGGGTGTCCGGCGCTGCTGTAGGTGATGGTGTGGTCGTCGAAGTCGACGAAGGTCGTGGCGACGGTGGCGGATTCGGCGCCGTCGACGACGTTGGCGTAGCGGCCCAGGACGTCGAGGGCCTGTGCGGGACCGTCCGCGACCCGGGAAGTGGCGGTCAGGGCGCTGCGCAGCTGGCCCATGACACCGGCGGCGGCCAGGCCGTGGCCGACGACGTCCCCCACGGACACGCCGATGCGGTTGCCGCCGACCAGGTCGACGACGTCGTACCAGTCCCCGCACACGTTCAGCGAGCCGACGGCGGGCCGGTACCGTACGGCGATCTGGTGGCTCGCGCCCTGTCGGCGGGTGGGCAGCATCGCCTCCTGAAGGACGAGGGCGACCTCGCGTTCGCGGGCGTGGGCGCCGCGCAGACGTTCGTTGACCTCCTGCAGTTCGCGGGCACGGGTGTACAGCTCGGCCTCCAGCACCCGGGTGCGACCGCCGCCGGATCCGCCGCGGGCCCGGATCAGCTCGGTGACCTCCTCGACGCGGTGGACCAGCAGCACCACCTTGCCGTCGGGGTCGAGGAGCGGTGCGTTGACCGGGCTCCAGTAGCGCTCCTCCCACCGCCCGGGGCAGGCCGCGGACTCGACGTCGTACCGCTGGAGGGCCATGGTGTCGCGCTCGCCGGTGGCGACGACGCGGCGCAGCGAGATCTCCAGGTTGCGCATGCCGGTGGCGTCGGGGTCGTTCGGGTTGTCGGGGAAGACGTCGAAGAGGAAACGGCCGACGACCTGCTCGCGGGTACGGCCGGACATGCGCAGGAACTCCTCGTTGGCGTCCGCGTACACCAGGTCGGGGGTCAGCAGCGCCACCATGCCGGGCAGCCCCTGGAACACCGCCGCGTAGTCGATCGTCGCGTCCGCCATGGCCCTGCCACCAATCACCGCTGTCACACCATTTTCTCACGACATAAGCAGACCGAGCGGGTCCCGGGTGACGCAATGCGCCCTGTCGGTCACTCCAGGACACGCGACCGGTAGGGTGCCCCGGTGACCACGCCGCCGCCCTCCCCCACCCGGCTGATCGTGCTGCGCGGCAACAGCGCCTCCGGCAAGAGCACGGTGGCCAGCGCCCTGCGCGAGCGGTACGGCCGCGGTATCGCCCTGGTACGCCAGGACGTCCTTCGCCGCGAGGTACTGCGCGAGCGCGACATCCCCGGTGGCGCGAACATCGGCCTGATCGACATCACCGTCCGCCACGCCCTGGCGCACGGTTTCCACACCGTCCTGGAAGGCATCCTCTACGTCGCCCACTACGGCGAGATGCTGGCCGGGCTGCTCGCCGACCATCCGGGCCGCACACACTGCTACTACCTCGACGTGCCGTTCGAGGAGACCTTGGCCCGGCACGCCACGAAGCCCATCGCGGACGAGGTCGACGAGCACCAACTCCGCGAGTGGTACCGGCCGTTGGATGTCATGCCCGACGGCGTCGAGACCGTGCTCCCGGCCACCGACCCGCTGGACGACACGGTCGACCGGGTGTGGCACTCGTCCGGATTTTGTAACTTGCCGCCGCCCGGCCCCAGTTGTCGGGACTGCGCGCGTTCGGCGTGCTAAGAAATACGGGCGCGCCAGGAGCACGGACCATCCTGTGCGCGGGGATCACACATGCTGCCGGTCGGATCCGGCAGGCCACAGGGGGAAGATATGACCGCAGTGCATCGCATGCGTACGACCGCCGCAGTCCTGACCGCCGCCGCGGCACTCACCGCCGCCCAACTCGGCCTCGCCCAGGCCGCGTCCGCGACGACAGCCGCGCCGTCGAGTTCCGGCTGCCCGATCAGTGTCGTCTATCCGTCCGGGTTCTACGTCGACTCGCACGGCTGGGTGACCGGCGGCGGCCTGTACTTCGGCATCAAGAACAAGAGCACCACCAAGAGCTTCAAGAAGGTCACCCTCACGGTCACCGACGTCAAGAACATCCGCTTCGGTACGGCGAAGGCGAAGGGCGGCACCGTCAGTCATCGCACCTCGAAGGCCGTGTCCGTGTACACGACGACGCTGAAGAAGAAGGCGAGCGTCGGTGTCACCGTACGCACGCATCTGCTCAACACCCGTACGTACAAGGTGAAGCTCACCCTGCACGGCTCCGGCTGGAACTGCGCCGTGGACCAGGGAACCTGGGGTTCCTGACCGGTCGTACGCTGTCACCGTGATCGAAGGCGAGAGTCCGGGTGCTGCCGCGGCCCGGCTCACCGGATGCGCGGTGACCGGTGAGCGTCCGCTGTCCGGGGCGCTCACCGAAGTCGCCCTCGACGGCGGGCAGTCGGTGATGGTGAAGCGGGCCGAAGCCCCCGGCACGATACGGGCCGAGGCGGCGGGGCTGCGCTGGCTGGGCGACGCCGGCAGCGTCCGTGTCCCCGCCGTGCGCGGA
>NZ_JAWOAI010000722.1:0-3912 GCF_033194735.1 Streptomyces sp. W16 | reverse complement strand
AGCCCCGCCGCACAGGTCGTCGCGGAGATCCGCGCGGCGGGCGGCGAGGCGGTCGCCCACGGCGGCGACATCGCCACCGGCGCCGGTGCGGCATCCCTGGTGACGACCGCCCTGGAGACCTACGGCCGCCTCGACACCCTTGTCAACAACGCCGGTTACCTGCGCGACCGCATGCTCGTCAACCTCGACGAGGACGACTGGGACGCGGTGCTGCGCGTCCACCTGAAGGGCCACTTCCTGCCCCTGAAACACGCCGCGGCGCACTGGCGTGCCGAGTCCAAGGCGGGCCGCACCCCGATCGCCCGGATCATCAACACCAGCAGCGGAGCAGGCCTGTTGGGCTCGGTGGGACAGGGAAACTACAGCGCGGCCAAGGCCGGCATCGTCGGCCTCACCCTCGTCGCTTCCGCCGAACTCGCTCGCTACGGCGTCCAGGTCAACGCGATCGCCCCGGCGGCGCGCACCCGCATGACGGAACACACCTTCGCGGAGACGATGACCGCACCCGACTTTGGCTTCGACGTGATGGCCCCCGAGAACGTCTCCCCGTTGGTCGTCTGGCTGGGGTCCGCCGCGAGCGCCGGAGTCACCGGGAGGGTCTTCGAGGCGGAGGGCGGGCGGATCACCGTGATGGAGGGGTGGCGGGCCGGGCCGAGTGCGGACAAGGGGGCGCGGTGGGGGGCGGGGGAGGCGGGGGAGACGGTGTTGAAACTCCTTGCGGAGGCGGGGGTTCCGGGGGCGGTGTACGGGGCGTAGGCGGAGAGGAGGCGCGTCCATTTCTCGGCGGACCGAGTCGCTTCCGGAGGCGCGCTTCGCGGCGGTCCGGGTCGCCTCCGTCGGTCCCCTTCTCGGCCGACCGAGTCTGCCTCTGTGGGTTCACTTCTCGGCGGACCGAGTCGGGTGGTGGGAGGGCATAGGCCGGGGGTCTGGGGCGGAGCCTCCAGTGGGGCGCACCGGCCTACGTGTCGCACTCCAGCACCGTCCGGCACAAGGAACACCGCGCCCGTACCCTCCCCCGCACCGGCACCCTGATCCGCTGATGACACGTGGGGCAAGGGAACGACACCCGCAAGCTGCCTCCCTGGTCCCCGCTGAAGGCATACGGCACGCCTGCCTGGGCACCGGGTCCGTGCCGCCGGTCATGGGCGTAGCGGCGCCGCCCGACCCACCCCGCCGCCGTCAGCGGAGGCTGCTGCTCGTCACGCCGGGCCTGCTCCATGCCCTTGACGTACGCCGTGTAGGCCTGCGGACTCGTGAACCACACCGAGGGATCCTCATCGAAGACCAGCGCCCGCTTGGCGAGGACGTACCCGAACTCCTCCGGCGTGAGATAGCCGAGCTTCTGCGAGGACGCCGAGTCCTCCCGGTACGCGTCCAGCAGCAGCCACCCCGCGCCCAGATACGTCGCCGCCGTGTCCGTGAGGATCTCGTTCTCCCGGGTGCCGGGGAACGACAGGTCCAGGCGGTGCAGATAGACATGCATCACCTCGTGCGCGAGAGCCGCGCCGATGTCCCGGCGATGGGTGCGGAACCGGTCGTTCAACTCGACGAAGTACTCGGGCCCGGCCGTGAGTTCGACGTTCGCCGCATGCGTCATCTCGCGGAAGCCGACGATCAGCCGGGCATCCGGGAGCCGGTAGTGCCGGACCATCTCCCGGGCCACCCGCTGCGCCCCCAGATGCAGGTCGTCCGTGTCGCAGAAGGCCACGTCCACGGGGGCCACACTGGTGGCGAACGTCTGGACGGTGTCGTAGGACAACCGCTTGTAGAGCGCGGTGATGGAGTCCCGCACCGTGTCCAGGTGCGGGTAGCCGTGCTCGACCGGTCCGTCGTCCGCCACGTCCGTACCCCCAAAGACGCCCCCCGACCTGTTCTCCACTCTAGGCGTTCACACCGCCCGCAGCAGTACGGCGGACGTGTCCGGAGCCCGCTCCTGCAGCTCCAGCAGCCACACCTCGTTCACCCCTTCCCGCAGCACGGGCCCGGGGACGTACAGCTCCCGCTGCGGCCCGGCCGACCAGTACCGCCCCAGGTTGAAGCCGTTGACCCACACGAACCCCCGCGTCCAGCCCGGCAGTTCGAGTACGGCGTCCCCGGCGCCCCGCACCTCGACCGTGCCCCGGTACAGGCCGGGGGAGTCGCCCGAGGGCAGCGCCCCCAGCGGAATTCCCTCGACGTCCTCCAGAGCGTCCAGCCGCAGCCCACGCGCGCGTACGTCGTGCAGGTACTGCCGTTCGTGCAGCAGGCCCCCGGTGATCCCCTTCGGCTCCCCGAGCCGGGGCCCGTAATTGGCCCTCCCCAGGGACTCCACCCACAGCTCCACGCGCGCGTGCCCGGCGACGGGTTCCTTGAGCTGCTCGTCGCCCTCCGTGAGGATCCCGGCCCGCTCCCCGTCGACGTACACCACCGCCAGGTCCCGCAGTCCGCGCGCGGTGAGCGGATACGGTGCGCGCGGTCCCGGCACGGTCACCTCGTAGCGGACGAGACCGCGGTCGACGTCCAGTTCCTCGAAGGTGGGTGGGACCGGGCCCGTGGACTCCGGTCCGCCGCGTGCCTCCAGTACGTCGGCCAGGGGTGCCCAGCCGGTCAGGCGCGCCTCGGCCGGGTGGCCCAACACGGATGGTGCGGGCGGGAGTTCGGGCAGCGGGGCGTCGGCGTACTCGGCGAACACCTCGCGCATGCGCCAGAACTTCTCCGTGGGGCGCCCGTACTCGTCGATCGGAGCGTCGTAGTCGTAGGACGTCACATCGGGCTCCAACGGGCCCTCGTGCAGGGCTCCGCCGCCCCGGTTGGCGCCCGCCCAGCCGGCGAAGCTGGTGCCGCCGTGCGCCATGTAGACGTTGACCGACGCGCCGCACTCCAGGATCTCCCGCAGCGCGGACGCCGCGTCCTCGGCGGCGCGGACGACATGCTCGCCGCCCCAGTGGTCGAACCAGCCGCACCAGAACTCCATGCACATCAACGGCCCCTCGGAGCGGAACTCGCGCAGCGTCTCGAAGGCCACGCGCGCGTGGGACCCGAAATTCACCGTCGCCAGGACACCGGGGAGGGAGCCGCCGCCCAGCATGAAGTCCTCGGGGCCGTCCGATGTGCACAGCGGAACCGTGACCCCCTGGTCGCGCAACAGCCCCTCCAGGTGCCGCAGATAGGCCGCGTCGGAGCCGTAGCTGCCGTACTCGTTCTCGACCTGCACCATGATCACCGGGCCGCCCCGGTCGAGCTGGCGGGGCACGACCTCGGCCAGCAGCCGGCGAAACCAGCGCTCCAGGTGGCCCAGGAAGCGTGTGTCACGGGTACGCGCGCGTGGCCCCAGCTCGCCCGTCAGCCAGTGCGGGAGCCCGCCGTTCTCCCACTCCGCGCAGATGTACGGCCCCGGGCGCACGATCGCCCAAAGGCCCGCCTCCCGGGCCGCGTCCAGGAACCGGCCCAACGCCGCCACGTCCCGGAAGTCGCCCGGCGCCGGCTCGTGCAGGTTCCACGGGACGTACGTCTCCACGCAGTTGAGGCCCATCGCCCGCAGCATCTCCAGCCGGTGCCCCCAGTACGCCTCGTGCACCCGGAAGTAGTGCAGCGCCCCGGACAGCAGCCGCACCGGCCGCCCGTCCAGCAGAAAGTCCCTGTCGCCCACGGTGAACTCGCTCATGCGCCGACTCTCTCCCCTTGGCGGCGATCACGTCCATGGACAAAGATCGCCACTACTTGGACCGAGCATTGTGTGAACCGGGCAATGTGTGAGGGGGCGCGGATGTACCACACCTGGATGCGGTTCTTCACGCCCACACCCGCCCACCACCGCCTCGGCCTCGCCTGCCTCGGCGTAGGCCTCCAGTACGGCGCGCTGCCCACCGTCGGCCCCCGCACCCTCGACCACCACGTGGCCGTCGTGATCAGCGCGGGCGGCGGCTGGTACCT
>NZ_JAWOAI010000721.1:0-3935 GCF_033194735.1 Streptomyces sp. W16 | reverse complement strand
GGCGCTCGCCGCGCAGGGCCGGCCGGTGCTGGGCATCGACGTCAGTGAGGCCGCCGTCGCGCACACCGTCCGCCTCGGCGGGCAGGCACTGCGCCGGTCCGTCTTCGAGCCCGTCCCCGGCGAGGGCCGCTGGAACACCGCCCTCCTCATCGACGGCAATGTCGGCATCGGCGGCGACCCGCACGCGCTGCTGTTGCGGATGTCCCAACTCCTGGCCCCTAAAGGGCTGTTGGTCGTGGAGACCGCTCCGGTCGACATCGACGAACGGGTGCGGGTGCGGGTCGCCGACGGCCGTGGAGCCGCCGGTGCGTCCTTCCCGTGGGCCCGTCTGGGGACCCCGGCCCTGTTGCGCCACGCCGGCTGGGCGGGGTGGCGCCCGGCCGGTCAGTGGACGGCCGACGGCCGCTCCTTCCTGGCCCTGCGCAACCGCAGCGACCGCAGGACGAGCAGCACGGCCGAGCCGCCGAACAGCGCTGCCGTGACCAGCAGCCAGCGGGACAGGAACCCGCCGCCGGAGAGTGCGGTGGCGGACCTGTAGTGGTCCGCGACCTGCCCGCTGATCAGCGGGAACCACACCAGCAGCAGAAGGCCGGAGAGCAGGACCGGGACCCGGACGTAGCCCGTCCACGCCCGGTGCCCGGCAGCGCCCAGCACCCGGGCGAGCGCCCGGTCCGCGCCCGCGTACAACGGCACCAGCACCAGGTCGTGCAGCAGCGCCGCGCCCACGAACCACAGCGCCACCCCGAACCAGTCGTCCGCGAGCAACCGCAGCCCCGCGTACCCGGCGAGCGCGAACGAGCAGGCCAGCAGGAGGAGTTGCAGGGGGCTGCCGAGGGCCGGCCGCCGGAACGGAACGCGCATCACAGGTCTCCGAACGTCATACGGGCCACCCATTTGGTGTTGAGCACGCCGGGCGCCGCGGGGACGATGACGCGTGCCGGGTAGCCGTGGTCGGGGGTGAGGTCCGCGCCGTTGACGAACAGGGCGAGCAGCGAGCGCGGGTCGCGGACCTGGTTGTCGCGCAGGGCGGACCGGCGGAACGCCCCGTGCCGTTGCAGGGACTCCACCAGGACGTCGGGGGCCGCGTCCGTCTCGTACCCGACAAGTGCCGCCAGGTCGCGCAGCCGTACGCCTCGCCACCACTGGTCGGAGGTCGACCAACCCTCCACGCAGGCGATGGGCAACGCGGCGCTGTGCAGCGGGAGTTGGAGCAGTTCGGCGCGGCCAAGCCGGACAGTGCGGCCGTTGCCCTCGACCACCAGTCGCCACGCTTCCTCGGAGGTCTCCCTGGCGTCGATCCCGACCGCGGCAGCCGTCTTGTTGATCTGGAAGGCGCCGGGCCCTGAGCCCGGTTCGGGCCCGCCGTGCGGGGCGAGCAGGGCCGTCTCCCGCAGCGGTCCGTCGAAGCCGCGGCCCACTGTCGTACCGAACAACAGCAGCGATCCGCCGCCGACCACGCCGAGGGCACCGCGTCGCGACACGGTGGGTTCGGCGGGGTTCGGGGACACCAACTCCCCTTCCTCGTAAGGAGGTTCGTTCCGGAGGTGGCGCAGGTTGCGCAGGGCCGCGGGTGTCTTCAGGACGGCGTGTGCGAGGAAGGCGGCGAAGAAGACCCAGGCGCCGTAGAAGTGCAGGGGGTAGAAGGAGCCGGGGAAGACGTAGTCGAGCTGGACGTTGAGCACGCCCGTGGTGAACTCGAACAGGCCGCCGCCCACGAGGAGCAGCAGCGAGAGCCGTTCCAGCGCGTGGGCGAGGGAGCGGGCCGGTGGCAGGGCGAACAGCTTCGGGACGACCGACCACAGCTTCGCCAGCAGTACGGGGATCAGCGCGATGCCGAGGGTGACGTGCGTGCCCTGCGTGAGGCGGTACAGCCAGGACGGGTCGGTCGGCCAGGCGAAGAGATAGAAGCCGAGCAGGCCCTTGTCCGGGGTCTTGTCGTTCACCGGCGACAGGTCCGGGTTGTAGGCGGCGTACGACAGCAGACCCGTCACGAACAGCACGGTGATCCCGACGAGCAGCACGACGCCCAGCACGGAGGTGAACCAGGGACCGCGCAACGGGCTGCGCCAGAAAGCGGGTGAGGAGGGGGAGCGTGGCATGCCCCGACCGTAGGCCGGGGACACCCCCCGAACGGGTTCGCAAACCATGACGAAACTCTGACGTCCTCCTCCGCGGCGGCTCCGCCGGGCACACCCCGACCTAGCGTGTCGGCGTGAACCCCGATCTTCTCCGCGACCGCGAGCACCACCAGGGTGCCCGCACCGACGACCGCACCGACCACCGCCCCCACGCCGTTCCCGACGACCGCCCGCGCGACCACGTCCGCGACCTTTCCGCCGCCCTCGCCGCCGCCCTGCTCGTCCTGGTGGCGGTGCTGGTCGGCACCGCGATCCAGCACCGCCACCACTCGCTCTTCGTCGGCTGGCCGCCCGTGTTCGCCCAGTGGGAGCCGCACGTCGGCCCCGGCACTCCGGCGGCGCTCGCCGTCGCGGTCGCCGTCGTGGCATACGGTCCCGTCCTCGCCGTCCAACTGCCTTGGCGCGCGCTGCTGTTCACCGCCTGGGGCACCGCCATGGCGTGGACGTTCTCACTGGCCCTGGTCGACGGCTGGCAGCGGGGCATCGCCGGGCGGCTGACGACCACGAACGAATACCTGACGGTCATCGGCCGCTTCCACGACATCCCCGCCACCCTGCGCGACTTCACCCACCACATCCTCAGCCACTCCCCCGCCCCCTGGCCCGCACACATCGCCGGGCATCCCCCGGCGGCCACCGTCACCTTCGTCCTCCTGGACCGGATCGGACTGGGCGGCGGGGCCTGGGCGGGCGTCTGGTGCATCACCGTCGGGGCGACGGCGGGCGCGGCGGTCCTCGTCACCGTGCGCGTGCTCGCCGGTGAGGAACTCGCCCGCCGCGCCGCGCCGTTCCTCGTCCTCGCCCCGGCCGCCGTGTGGGTGGGCACCTCGGCGGACGGGTACTTCGCGGCGGTCGCCGCCTGGGCCGTCGCGTTCCTCGCCCTCGCGGTCACCGGACACCGCCCGAGATCGGCCGGCCTCGCCGCCGGACTGCTCCTCGGCCTCACCGCGTATCTCTCGTACGGACTGACGCTGTTCGCGGTGATCGCAGGCACCGCACTGCTGCTCGGGCACCGGCGGCTCCGCCCCCTCCCGTACGTCGTCGCCGGACTCGCCGTCGTACCGGTCGTGTTCACGCTTCTCGGCTTCAACTGGTGGGAGGCGTACCGCCTGTTGATCACCCGCTACTACGAAGGCGTCGGTGGGACCCGGCCGTACGGCTACTGGGTGTGGGCGAACCTGGCCTGCACCGCACTGATCGTGGGCCCGGCGACGGTGGCGGGACTGCGGCGGGCGGGTACCGCTGCCGTACGTCCCCAACTCCCGCAGCCGCGCCGCACGTTGCGTACCGCCGCGCCCCAGTCCCGGCTCGCTCTGCTGGTGTTCGCCGCGCTTCTCGCCCTCCTCGTCGCGGATCTCTCCGGCATGAGCAAGGCGGAGACGGAACGCATCTGGCTGCCGTTCGCGATGTGGCTGCTGCCCGCCTGCGCGTTTCTCCCCCGGCCCCGCGCCTGGCTCACCGCGCAGGCCGCCCTGGCCCTGCTCCTCAACCACCTGCTCCTGACGGGCTGGTGACGACCGGGGCAGGGCACCGGCGTGGGCCTACGCCACCTCGTGGGGCTCCGGAGCCGAGCTGTTCGCGGTCCCTTCCGCGTCGGCCAAGGGGGCGGCCTTGTCCCGTCGG
This sequence comes from Streptomyces sp. W16, assembly GCF_033194735.1. NCBI lineage: Bacteria > Bacillati > Actinomycetota > Actinomycetes > Kitasatosporales > Streptomycetaceae > Streptomyces > Streptomyces sp. W16. The sequence goes on along the minus strand of NZ_JAWOAI010000721.1, from coordinate 174 downwards.
CGCCCGGTCAGACGGGTGGCCAGCGGCTCGGTGTAGCGGGCGCTGAGCGGGCCGACGATGACCAGGATCAGCACGTACGCCGTAGCCAGCGGGCCGAGCGAGGGTTCGATGCCGGCCGTGACGGCGAGGCCGGCGATGACGATGGAGAACTCGCCGCGGGCGACCAGGGTGCCG
>NZ_JAWOAI010000720.1:0-3955 GCF_033194735.1 Streptomyces sp. W16 | reverse complement strand
GACCAGGCGGAGGCCGATGGGGCCCGTGGCGTGCCGCAACGCGTTGGTCACCAGCTCGCTGACCAGCAGCGCCGCGATGTCGGCGAGGGCACCGAGGTCCCAGTCGCGCAGCTGACCGCGGACGGCCGAGCGCGCGGTGCGGACGGCTCCGGGGTCGGCGGGAAAGGTCCACTCGGCGCAGTCGCCTTCGGTGTCGATCAAGCCGATCACATCCCGGGCCAGCCCAGCACACCCATGTCCGATTTCATGGGTTTAATGGGCACATACCCGATATCAAGGGCCCGGTACCGTCCCGGAGGGCGCACTGTGGCACGAACGGCGTACGCCGAGCCCACCGCACTCCGCCATCCCACCCCCGAACGAGTCCGGCGCGCCCGTCCGCCACGAAATACGGCGAGTTCGGCACACCCGGCTCATCCCGGCCTACGACGAGTTCAGCGCGCCCCGGCATCGAGGAGCGCGAGCGTCTCCCGTACGGCGGGGACGTCCTGGTCGAGCCAGTCGACGGTCCAGACGTCCGCGGGAGCGAGCCAGCGCAGCTCGTCGTGGTCCTGCAGGGGGCAGGGGCGGGGCGAACCGGGGAGCAGGCGGGCCGTCCAGACCTGGAGGACGTAGGGCGGCTTCAGGGGCCACTCCCCCGGGACGCGTGCGACGGTCTCGGCGTCGACGCCGAGTTCCTCGCGGAGTTCGCGCACCAGCGCGGCTTCGGGACGCTCGCCGGGCTCCACCTTGCCGCCGGGGAGTTCCCAGCGCCCGGCCAGCTCGGGGGGTGCGCTGCGGCGCGCGGCGAGCAGTCGGCCGCCGTGGCCGTCTCCGCCGTCGTCGAACAGGGCGGCCCCGACCACCACGATCCGTGTCGTCATGCGCCGGAGCCTACGGGGTGCGTCAGTTGCGGGTGGCGTCCCCGTTCTGCCCGATCCGCTCGACCCAGTAGAGCTGCTTGTGCTTGCGGTCGTCGAGGCTGTCCGCGATCTTCTGTGCCTCGGCGCGGGTCGCGTACCTGCCCACGCGGTAGCGATTGCCGTTGTCGTCCTGCCGTATCACGAGCCAGGGAAGAGTGATCGTGCCGTCGTTCATAGCGCCCCTCCGCTTCCCGCTCGCGGTTCGTGCCGTGCCCCACCCCATAAGGAAACCGCAATCCGCATATGCCGGAGCCTACGCCTAACCTTCACGCAGCGAACACGGCTTTTTACAAAGAGGTACGCAACCAGCCATGACACAGGGGGCGCACGACAACGAACGCGCCGTTGGCGCACCTCGATGCATCCGGTCGGAGGCACGCTACAGGCCCCGTGAGCGACCTGCGAGAAAGACCGGAATCCAACGGCCTTCAAGGCAGGGCGGATCGACCGGTTCCGGCGACAAGTGCCGGGAAAGTTGCGCTACTTCACCTGGAATGCACCCAACGCGCTACTCGGCGCGCTACTTCACGGAAAGTCGGTGCACTACTTGGTGCACTACTTCACGGGAAGGTGGTAGGCGATCCGGTACCGGTCGGCCGGGACCACCACGTCGGCCGTCTCCACCGCACGGCCCGAGGCGTAGTACGTGCGCTGGATGACCAGGACCACATGTCCGGGGACACCGCCCAGCGCGAGCAGCTCCTCGGAGAGGCCAGGCCGGGCGCCGACCTCCTCCGTGACGTTGTCCACGACGACGTCGATGGCCCGCATCCGCTCGACGACCCCCATGCCGCCGAGCGGGCCCTCCTCGGGCAGCATCACGGGCGTACGGCCGGTCACCGCGAGGGGTTCCCAGGACGTGGAGAGCATCATCGTCTCGCCGGCGTCCCGGAACAGGTACTTCGTGCGCATCACGCGCTCGCCGGCCTTGAGGCCGAGCCGCTCGGCGATCGCACCGCCGGCCTCGGTCTGCTCGCTGCTGGACTCCCAGGTGCCGCGCGCCTCGCCGTCGGCCTGCTCCTGCCGGAACGGTGTCGCACCGGCGGGCGGCCGGAACCCGGAGCGGGCGATGCGGCGCGGCACCGGACGCTCACGCACATACGTCCCCGAGCCGGAGCGGCCCTCGACCAGCCCCTCGGCCATCAGCACCTTGCGCGCCTCAAGGGCGACCGTGTCCGAGACGCCGTACTCCTCGCGGATCCTGGCCTGCGAGGGCAGCCGGGTGTGCGGGGGCAGCTGGCCGTCGACGATCTTCTTGCGGAGATCACCCGCGACGCGCAGATACGCCGGCTGCTCACCGAATGTCACTGGCCGCTCCCATCAGGTTGTACAGACAGCAACAGCCTGGCAACCGTGGGTTGTGCCATGCAAGCAAAGGCCAGAGAATCACTCGATGTGATGACTTGTGCCCGGCGTGGGCTTTACCCAGGCAGTTTCTCCCCGCTATAGAAGCCGTCACACCTCCAGGCCGGTATCGCCTCCCCCGCTGTCCCCTCCACCGTCGTCCTCCTCGTACGGGGGCGGGGTCGTGGCGAGCCCCAGAGCCTTGCGGGCGGTGACCGACAGGTGGGGGTCGATGAGCTCGGCGCCCTTGTCGTAGTACCCGTAGAACTCGTCTGCGTCGGAGGCCCCGGCTGCCTTCGCCCACTCCTTCTGCGCCGCCCGCAGGTCCTTGACCAGGTCCGCGACCGGCTTCGCGGAGGCGCCCGGCCACTGATGGCCTTCCAGCAGGTCGGCCTGCTGGGTCAGCGCGGCCGAGACCCGGCCCGCCCAGGCCTTGTGCCCCGGAAGATCGTCCTCGACGTACTGCGCGTCGGGCGCCGAGTCCAGCGCCGCGTTGAGGACGTGGGCCGCCTTCAGATACGCGACCTGGTCCGCGTCGAGGGTCGTGGCGTCGTTGCGCAGCGAACCGCCGGGCAGGCTCGCCTCCTCGTCGGTGTTGCCGAACGCGCAGGTGATCTCGCGGTCGCCCAGGCGCCAGCTCTGCTCGGTCGGGGTGACGTAGTAGATGTCCACGTCGTCGGGCAGGGCCCAGCCGTCCATGGCGTAGGAGTCCTGGAGCGCGTAGCACCTGTCGTCCGCGGTGGCCGTGACCTTCTTGTCCCCCGGGTACGAGCCGCCGCCCATCCGCACGACGGCGAACACCTCGGCGTCGTGCTCGCCGGCGCAGGACACCACGTCGAAGTCGTACGCCATGCCCTCCAGCGAACCGCTGGGCGCGTCGAAGCACTCGCCCTTCACGGGGGAGGCGCTCGCGCTGTCGCCCGTGCTGACCTTGACGTCGTCGAAGAAGCCGGTCGCCGCGCCGGCCACCCCGAGCACCCACAGCACCAGCCCGAACGACGACAGCACGATGCCGGTCACCGCCATGCTCCGGCCGCGCTCGCCCCGCTTCCTGGTCTGGTTCAGCCCGATCAGCCCGAGGACCAGGCCGACGCCCGGAACGCAGCAGAGGATGCCGAGCACCAGGGCGGCGACGGACATGCCGTTCAGGGGCGCGGGATTGGCGTACGGGCTGTAGCCCTGGGGCCAGGTCGGATAGGGCTGGGCGCCGTAGGGGGGCGGCGGACCCTGGGGGTACGGGGTGTACGGGGTCTGCGGCTGTGCCCCGTAAGGGGGTTGGGGTTGCGCGCCGTAAGGAGGTTGGGGCTGTGCCCCGTAAGGGTCCTCCGACGGCGGGGCGTACGGGTTGTACGGGGTGGCGGGCGCCTGTGGGAGAGGAGCCGGGCCCGGGGGCCGGTCCTGGGGGCCTTCGGGGTCCGGGGTGGGCGGCCCTTGGGGCTCCGGCGGCGGGGGTATGGACACGGGTACCGTGCTCCTGGTTCAGGCGGGGGATCTTCGGCGGGAGGGCTGCACCCACGGAGCCGGAGATCTTCAGACGCGGAACTGACGTACGACTCGCGCATGTTAAGCACGAGGTGAACGGGGGCGGAATGCGGGTGACGAAGACGACGGTCCGGGCGGTGAACGCGCTCACCGCGCGGTGGGCCGGGGCCGCCTGCGGGGGCACGGTGTTCTCGGCGGCCGGGGTGTGGCCGCTGCTGGCCCTCCTC
>NZ_JAWOAI010000719.1:0-3959 GCF_033194735.1 Streptomyces sp. W16 | reverse complement strand
GCCGACCAGCTCTTCGCCCTTGCCCGGCAGGGGCAGGCCACGGCGTGTGCCCTGGTCGGCCGCCACGCCGCCGACGTGGGCAGACTCGCCGCCGCCGTGGCCGCCGTACTGGACCCGGGACTGATCGTCCTGGGCGGCAGCACGGGCACGGACCCGCAGCTGCTGCCCGGGGTGCGGGCCGAGCTGGGGCGATTGAGCTGGCCCACCGAGGTGGTGAGCAGCACGGTCGGCGATCTCGGCACCGTGGTGGGTGCCGCGCGGCTCGCGGTCGCCAGAGGAGTCCAAACCGTGACCGATGGTGCGGGGGCGAAGGATTGACGGCCTCCGACTTGGTCTGCCAATGTCCGGACAAGCGCTTTCTAAGTCGGTCGGGACGCCGACTTGGGGTGAGTCTTCTCAGCCCGTACGCGACGTACGGCAACCGCACGAGGGTGTGCTTGTGCGGTGACGGCCATGACGGCCGGGGATCTCGCCCCGTGTGGATGACGCGGCCGGGCGAGGCCGCGCCCCCGGAAAGTGAACCTTCCTGCAAAATGCACCCGTGCCGCATCGGTCGGCGCCGTGCTCCGTCCCCTACGACGAAAAAGGGATCGAAGATGACCACTGTGGGTGTGCGGCGCTCTAGCCGACTCGGCCGCGGCGGCATGCGCCGCCTGGTTCCCCTCGCTGCCGTCGCAATGTCTGGTGCCCTGCTCCTCTCCGCCTGCGGGTCGGGGTCCGGTTCGGGCGGCACCTCCAAGTCGCTGACCTTCTGGATCTCCACGGTCCCGGGGCAGGACGCGGGCTGGAAGAAGCTGGTGGCGCAGTACAAGAAGGAAACGGGCGTCAACGTCAAGCTCGTCAACATTCCCTACGACGGGTACCCGACGAAGCTGCACAACGCCGCGCAGGCGAACTCCCTGCCCGACGTGGCGGACGTGCCCGCGCTGGACCCGATCTGGTCGAGCAAGCTGATCGACCTCAGCTCCATCGCCAACAACAAGACCAACAAGATCAACTCCAACTTCCTCGCCAAGGACTCGTCCGGCAAGGTGCTGGCCATCCCCTCGGACGTCACCGCCTCCGGTCTGTTCATCAACAAGTCGCTGTTCGAGAAGGCCGGCGTCGCCGTCCCGGCCTCGCCCTCGGACACCTGGACCTGGACCGAGTTCATCGCGGCGGCCAACAAGGTCCGCGAGAAGACCGGCGCCAAGTACTCCCTGACCTTCGACCAGTCGCCGTCCCGGCTCCGCGCCATGGTGTACGAGATGGGCGGCAAGTACGTCCACGCGGACTCCTCCGGCAAGTTCTCGGTGGACGACGCGACCAAGAAGGCCGTGAAGTACTTCGTCGGACTCAACGACGACAAGACCATGCCGAAGTCGGTGTGGACCAGCGGCGCCGACCCGTCCGCCATGTTCCAGAGCGGTGACGTCGTCGCCTACTGGTCCGGTGTCTGGCAGGTCGCCTCCTTCGCGGACAGCATCAAGAAGTTCGAGTGGGCGAGCGTCCCGACCCCCGCCCAGCCGGTGCAGGCCAGCGACGTCAACAGCGGCGGCATGATGGTGGGCTTCAACAACAACGGCGCCGCGTCCACCGCCGCGCAGAAGTTCCTGTCCTGGGTGTACGAGCCGGCGCACTACACCGAGCTGGTCCAGGCCTCCGGGTTCCTCCCGGTCGAGAGCGGTCTGAGCCCGAAGTACCCCTTCAAGTCCGCGGCGGCGCAGGCGGCGTTCAAGCTGTACAACGAGGAGATCCCGCTGTACGCCCCGATCTCGGGCTACTTCAACGGCGCGCAGACGGCCTGGGTGCTGAAGGGCAAGAGCCTCGCCACCGACCCGACCAAGACGGAGCTCGGCAAGGCGATCAACGGCCAGCAGTCGACCGACAAGGCACTGCAGAACATCGTGGACGGCTACAACACGGCGGTCGGCGGCTGATCGTAGGCCCAAGGGCCCGGGCGGCGGGATCGAGACACCGCCGCCCGGCCCTGGCCGCCCGCGTGATGCCGGGCTCACGGCGTGAGCCCACAGCAATCCATCCACCAGCACGGAAGTCAGGAAGATGACAAAAAGCGCCGCGGACGTGTCCGTGAGGCCGCCCAGGAAACGACGCAGCACCTACACCCTCGCGCCGCTCGTCCTCATCGCGGCCAATGTCGTGCTCTTCGCACTGTTCTTCGTGTGGCCGGCGGTGATCGGGCTCGTCTACTCCTTCACGAACTACACCGGTGTGGGGGCGTTCCAGTTCATCGGACTGGACAACTACCACAGCCTGTTCGGGGACTCCACCTTCTACGACGCGCTGACCCGGACGCTGCTGTACGCCGTGCTCTTCGTGCCGCTGAACTTCGCGCTCTCGCTGCTCGCCGCCAACCTGGTGGTGAGCAAGAACGCCAAGGGTGCGTCCGTCGCCCGTGTCATCTTCTTCATCCCGTGGCTGCTGTCGCCCATCGTCGTGGGTGTCCTGTGGCGGTGGCTGTTCGGCGAGAACTTCGGACTGGTCAACTACGTCATCGAGAAGCTCGGCGGGTCGGCCGTTCCGTGGCAGTCGAACGCGGACCTCTCGCTGATCGTGGTGGTGTTCGCGGCGTCCTGGGCCTGGACGGGCTTCTCGATGCTGCTGTTCATCGCGGCGATCAAGAACGTGCCGGTGTCGTACTACGAGGCGGCCTCGCTCGACGGCGCCGGCCCCTGGCGCCAGTTCATCAGCATCACGCTGCCGAGCATCGCGCCCACCTCGTTCATCGTGATCCTGCTCAACACGATCAACGCGATGAAGGAGTACCCGGTGTTCGTCTCCCTCAACAACGGCGGACCCGGAACCTCGAACAACCTGCTGGTCCAGTACATCTATCAGACCGGCTTCCAACGGGGCCAGATCGGCTACGCGAGCGCCGCGTCGTTCGTGCTCATGCTCATCCTGATGGCCGTCGCGATCATCCAGCTGATCGTCAACCGGCGGGTGGAGAACCGATGACAACCACAGACATGCCGCGCAAGGTCGACGCCGGTTCCGGACGGTCCGTTTCCAAGAAGCGACCCCGCGGTGCGAGCAGTGGTGGGCTCCGACGGGCCGTACCCGCGACGACATTGCTGTGGATCCTGGCGTGCCTCTACGGCCTGCCGGTGCTGTGGTTCATCCTCAGCTCCCTCAAGCCGGCCGGGGACCTGTTCTCCTATCCGCTGACCTTCATCCCGCACAACCCCACCCTGTCGGGTTACTCCCAGGCGTGGCGCAGTGCCAACTTCTCCCAGTACTTCATCAACACGACCATCGTGTGCGTGATCACGACGATCCTCACGGTGGGCGTCAGCTGCTGCACCGGGTACGCGCTGGCGAAGTACGACAACAGATGGCTCAAGGCGTTCTTCATCTGCATCCTGGCCACCACGATGCTGCCCGGCGAGGTCATGCTCGCCCCCGAGTTCCTGGTGGTCCGCAACCTCGGCCTCTACAACTCGTTCGCCGGCATCATCCTCCCGGCCGTGCTCACCGCGACCGGCTGCTTCATGTTCCGCCAGTTCTTCATCACGGTCCCCGACGAACTCGTGGAAGCCGCACGCATCGACGGCGCCCGCGAACTGTCGATCTTCCTGCGGATCATGGTGCCGCTCTCCCGGCCCATCATGCTGACCCTCGCCATCCTGTCCTTCCAGTGGCGTTGGAACGACTACATCTGGCCGCTGCTGATGCTGAACGACCCGAACAAGTTCACCGTGCAGATCGGCATCCAGAGCATCGTCGGCGCGCAGAACATCAACTGGTCGGTCCTGCTGGGCGCTTCGGTCATCTCGATGATCCCGCTGATCGTCATCTTCCTGGTCTTCCAGCGCTACGTCATGGGCGCCGACATCAACGCCGGTCTGAAGGACTGACCTTGTCCACCCCGCTCGACCACGAGTTCGTCCGCGCGGTGGCCGGCGCCGCGGACCGGTCGGCCGCCCCGCTGGCGGCCGACCCCGACGGGCAACTCGCCG
>NZ_JAWOAI010000718.1:0-3967 GCF_033194735.1 Streptomyces sp. W16 | reverse complement strand
TCGACGAGCTGCCCGTCCGCGAGGTCCTCGACCGCGTCCCGGCCCTCGTCGCCCTGGTGCACGGCCCCGACCAGCGCATCGCGTACGTCAACGACGCCTACGTCGCGGCCTTCGGCGACCGCCCCCTGGGCGCACCGGCCCGCGAGGCCCTCCCCGAGCTCGACGAACTCGGCCTGCTCCCGCTCCTCGACCAGGTCCTGCGCAGCGGCAAGCCCCGCACCCTCAAGTCCCGCAAGGCCCCCGGCGGCCGGTCCTACACGTTCACCTGCACCCCGGTCGCCAAGAGCGCCGACGGCGGCGAGGGCGGCGTCCTGATCTTCGCCACCGACGTCACCGACCACGCCGAGGCCGCCGAGCGCCTGCGCGCCAGCGAACGCCGCCAGCGCGAAACAGCAGTGACCCTCCAGCGCTCCCTGCTCCCGCAGGAGCTCGAAGAGCCGGACGACCTGCGCATCGCCGCCACCTACCAGCCCGGCGGCACCGAGGCGGCGGTCGGCGGCGACTGGTACGACGTGATCACCCTCGGCGGCGGCCGCACCGCCCTGGTCATCGGCGACGTCATGGGCCGAGGTGTGCGGGCGGCGGCGGTCATGGGCCAACTCCGCACAGCGGTCCGCGCGTACGCCCGCCTCGACCTGCCCCCGCACGAGATCCTCCAGCTCCTCGACGGCCTCGCCACGGAGATCGACGCGAACCAGATCGCCACGTGCGTGTACGCCATCTTCGACCCGAACGAGGGCCGCCTGGTCTACGCCTCGGCCGGCCACCTCCCGATCCTCGTCCGCGACGAGACGGGAGCGGTCCAGCGCGCCGACGAACCCACCGGCCCCCCGCTCGGCACCGGCGGCTGGATCCACTCCTCCGGCACGATCCCGCTCAGCCCCGGTTCTACGGCGGTCCTCTACACGGACGGCCTGGTGGAACGCCGGGACGAGGACCTCGACGAGGGCATCGCCTCCCTGGAGCGCGCCCTGGCCGGCGCCACGGGCACCCCCCAGGTGGTCTGCGACCGCCTGGTCCGCTCGCTCGGCGTCACCGCGGACCACGACGACGACGTCGCCGTCCTGGTCGTCCAGCACCCGACCCACACCGGCCACGACGGGGACCTCTTCCGCAACGCGGCCCTGGAGCTGCTCGGCGGAGTGGAAGCGGCCCCACGCGCGCGTGCCTTCGCCTCCGGAGTCCTCACCAGCTGGCGCTTCCCCACCGAACTGCACGACTTGGGCGTCCTGGCCGCCAGCGAGTTGGTCGCCAACAGCCTCCAGCACGGCACCCCACCCATGCGCCTCAGGCTCCGCCGCACCGACCGCCGCCTCATCGTCGAGGTCACGGACGGCGACGACCACCTCCCGCGCCGCCGCCGCGCGGAACCCGCCGACGAGTCCGGCCGGGGCATCGCGATCGTCGCGACGATCGCGACCACCTGGGGTTCCCGCCGCACTCCCGGCGGCGGCAAGGCCGTCTGGTGCGAGTTCGTACTCCCCAAAACGGCCCCGGTATGACCTACACGTCCGCACCGACGGGCTCGACGGCCCCCCGAGCGACCACCAGACTCCCCTTCGCCCGCCACGGCTGATCCTGTACGGCGGTCAGCTGCCGCCCCAGCCGCACGGCGAGCACGCTGATCCCCAGCGAGAACAGCAGGAACGTCACGACATACGGCGCCGGCAGCGAGGCCCCCATCGGCCCGCCCACCGCGGGCCCGACGGCCAGCGCGAGCTGCTTCACCAGGGCGAAGGCCGAGTTGTACTGACCGGCCATCCCCTCCGGCGCCAGATCGGCGACCAGCGGCGCGACGGTCGGCGACAGCATCGCCTCACCCAGCCCGAACAGCGCGTACGTCGACACAAAGGCGGCCGTGGCCATCTCCTGACTCCCGTGCCCGAGCCCGGCATACCCGGCGGTGACCCACGCCAACGCCCAGATCAGCCCGACCCCGGCGATCACCCGCGAACGCCGCCGCCGCTCGACGAACTTCAGCACCGCGAACTGCGCGACCACGATCATCGCGGTATTGGCGGCCAGCGCGGTCCCGAGGGCGGACGTAGAGATCCCGGCGGCCTCCACCCCGTACGCACTCAGCCCGGACTCGAACTGCCCGTAGCAAGCGAAGAACATGACGAAGCCGAGCACGCCCAGCTGCACCATGGCCCGATTGCCGAGCAGCTGCTTCCAGGCACCCTTGGCCGACTGCGACGGCGCGTCCCCGATGACCGGCGAGTGCGGCATCCGCACGGTCGCCATCACCCCGGCGAGCACCAGGAACATCGCCGACTCGATCCCGAACAGCAACGTGAACGACGACGCACTGGTCGTGTCGACCAGATGACCGCCGATGAGCCCACCGACACCCAGCCCGAGGTTCTGCAGAAAGAACTGCATGGCAAACGCCCGCGACCGCGTCTCGGCGGTCGAACACTCCACGATCATCGTGGCCAGCGCCGGCTGCATCACGGCCTGCCCGGCCCCGAGCCCGGCAGCCGACAGCAACACGGCCCCCGCACTCCCCGCCAGCCCCAGACTGAGCGCTCCTACGGCGGCCAGGACCAGGGCGACGATCAGAACCGGCCGCGGGCCACGCCGGACGATGGCCCGCCCGGCGAACGGCAGCACGATCAGCGCGGCCACGGCGAAGACGGCGAGGACGAGCCCCGCCGTCATACCGCCAAGACCCCGCACCTGCGCCACATAGACGTACAGGTACGGGACCGTGAAGCCGAGCCCGAACGCGCTGAGTGCGTTGCCCACGTGGATCCGGCGCATCGCTGCGCCCATCGCCCTGGTCACGTTCACCTCAATCAACTAGTTAGATCTGAAGACTTAGAAGCTAAAGAGTACATACTCAAGGACTTCAAGGCAAAGGAAGCCCGTGCCATACTGCACGCATGGCCGACACCAGCGGCGTCCCGGAGCCGACGCTCGACGAACAGATCGCCGCCTACCAGCGCGAATTCCGGGACCTTGACCCCCAGGTCGAGAAGATCGTCTCGGCCCTGGGCCGGCTCAACCGCCGCATGAACGTCGCCTACGGCCGCCAGACCGCGAACCTCGGCATCAGCAGCGCCGACTGGGAGGTCCTGAAGGCCCTCGTCCTCGCCGGCGACCCCTACCGGATGGGCCCCAGCGACCTCGCCAAGCGCCTCGGCCTCACCCCGGCCGCGATGACCCACCGGATCGACCGCATGGTCGCCGAGGGGTTGGTCACCAGGGAGCGGGACGAGTCCAACCGCGTCCGCGTGATCGTGGAGCTGACCCCCGAGGGCCGCGGCAAGTGGCTGGAGGCGATGCGCATGGCGACGGTCTTCGAGGAGGACCTGCTCCAGGACCTCTCGCCGGACGAGCGCACCGTCCTCGGCGAGGTCCTCACCCGGCTGCTGCGTAGGGTGGAGCACGCCCAGCCGGACGCGGGCGGGCGCCTGAGCGACCTGGACTGACCGGGCTCCGACACGTCCAGGAAAAGATCTTGACAGGGAGTGGTTGACACACCTCTCGTCGATCCGTAAAGTTCTCCGGGTTGCCGCCGAGCCGTAACGGTTCTCCGGCAGTACCTCCGCCGCGACAGCGGCAACCCAAACCATCCGCACGATCTCCCAACGGGATTGATTTCGGCGTGCCCGAATTCAATTCGATTTGGGCTCGGCTGTGTTCGATCAGGTCGCTGGACCTCGATTGGAACTCCGCCGGGGGAATCGGCTAAGGTTTGAGACGTCGGAACGGCCCAACGGCCGGGATGGCAGCCCACTCTGACTGGGAGTCAGGCCCGAAAGGATCTGATAGAGTCGGAATCGCCGGAAAGGGAAACGCGGAAGCGGAAACCTGGAAAGCACCGAGGAAATCGGGACCGGAAACGGTCTGATAGAGTCGGAAACGCAAGACCGAAGGGAAAAGCCCGGAGGAAAGCCCGAGAGGGTGAGTACAAAGGAAGCGTCCGTTCCTTGAGAACTCAACAGCGTGCCAAAAATCAACG
>NZ_JAWOAI010000717.1:0-3989 GCF_033194735.1 Streptomyces sp. W16 | reverse complement strand
GACGCTCTTCCGATCTCGCTCGACCGCCGCCGTCCGCCGCCCGAGGCCCATCTCCCGGCCGAGCGCGTCGGCGAGCAGGCCGAGCGTGGCCTTCGGGTCGGCGACGATACCGAGGTCGACGGGGTGGTTCTTGGCGATCGCACCGGAGTCGAGGTCGATGTGCACGACCGGGACACCGGCCCCGAAGACACCGTCGAGGGCCGGGTACACCTCGGGCAGCACATAGGTGCCCACGATGAGGACACCGTCGGCGGCGCCGGTGGTCTTCCGGCTCTGTTCGCCGAACATGTGGCCCAACTGGCCCGCGTAGGCGGGATGTTCGACGGACAGGTTGACCTCGGCCCAGTCGGCGCCGTACACGTCGGCTCCCCACACCTCGGCCAGCCGCCCCAACTCGGCCTGGGCGCCCGCGAAGTGGACGCCGTCGCCGGCGATGACGAGCGGGTTGCGGGCGTCGGCGAGCAGCGCGGCGGCCCTCGCCACGGTGTCGGGGGCGGGCAGGCTGCGGGTCTCCGGGTAGGAGACGGGCGCCACCGGTTCGGCGGTGTCGCGGTCCATGACGTCGGCGGGCAGCACGACCAGTACCGGACCGTACGGCGGGGTCGCGGCGACCTTGAAGGCGCGGCGCAGCACCCGCAGCGTGGAGTCGGGGTCGACCACGCGGGTCGCCCACTTGGTCACCGGCTTGGCCATGCCGACCAGGTCGGCGGCCATCTGCGCGTCCATGCTGTCGTAGCGCAGCCCGGCCTCGCCGACCAGGGTGACGATCGGGGCGTGGCCGCGCATCGCCTGGTAGAGCATCCCGATGCCGTTGCCGAGCCCTACTCCGGAGTGGAGTTGCAGGACCGCCGGGGTGCGGGTGGCGCGTGCGTAGCCGTCGGCCATGCCGACGGCCGTGCACTCCTGGAGGGCTAGGACGTACTGGATCGAGGGGAAGGAGCGCAGTTCGTCGAGGAACCCCTGCTCGACCGTGCCGGGGTTGCCGAACATGAACCGGACCCCTTCGGCCTGCAGTTGTTCGAGCAGCGCGATCCGCGCGGGCCTGCTGTCCATCGTGTGCTCACCTCTCGTCGGGGCGGAGGAGCGTCAGGCGGTCGCCGTGGGTCAGGCGGTCGTCCTGAACCCCCACTGCCGCAGGCCCTCTTCGAGGACCTCGACGGTCTTCTGTCCGGTCAGGTAGGAGTCGGGCGTCGAACGGCCCGTGATGAACGGGTAGTCGACGATGACGGAGGTCGTCTTGCCGAAGTTGCCGTGATAGGCGCCGCCGGGTGCGGTGGCGTCGCGCAGGATGTACTCCAGCGGGTAGGGCGGCGGCCCCATGACGAAGTCGGTGCCGATGAACCCGGTGCCGTCCTTGTAGTCGTACTCGATGCAGTGGCCGGTGACGTGCTTGCCGCGGATGAGGGACTCGCGGGTCTCCTGGTCGCGGGCGAAGGCGAGGCAGGCGACGCCGTAGCACTCGGCGGCGATCGGCCGGTCCAGGGCGTGGAAGGCGAGGATCAGGTCGTGGACGCGCCAGTTGTTGGCGAGGTCGACGATCGGTCCGCTGCCGCCGACGATCAGCAGCGCGTCGTAGCGGTCGGCGATCTGTGAACGCACCTGCTCCAGGCGGGTGTTGTAGGCCTCCCAGTCGCGCAGGAAGTACGGCTTGGACCGGTAGGGCCGGTCGGGCAGCCAGGACGACAGGTCGAGCGGGTTGTCGAGCCGGTCCGAGTCCTCGACCTTCCGTACCTTGGCGGCGGTCTCGGGGGTGGTGACGGAGCGGCCGAGCGGCGGGTCGACGTACTCGGGTTCCATGCTCGGCGGCAGCGCCTGCGGACGCTTGCCGGTGGGGGTGGCGAAGGTGAGGTGGTAGCCGGCCTGGTCGAAGGTCTCCAGGGGGCCGATCAACTCCTCGCCCCAGTAACCGTGTTCGGACAGGACGACCAGAATGCGCTTGCTCATGGGGTTCCTCCCGTTCGGCGGGACGGTGCCGACTGGCGGATTCCTGTGTACGTCGATGTCGTTCGCGCCGGTCGGCGGCGGGGCCCGGGTCGCGGCACATCCTCAAGTGGCCGAACGCACTACGGCATGTTGTGGCCATCGGTCTTCGTCCGGTGAACCCGGCGGCGTACGCCGGGAGTTGCCGCAGCTCGGGCCGCGACTTCGCACAGTGCGGCCGGTCCGCGCGCACGAGCGGACCGGGCGGGCGCGGATATGGGGTCATCGAACCCGTGCCGCTTCCGGACCCCGGGAGCGGAACCCCGATGAGCGGAGACACACATGCCGAGCGAACAGACCGGCTCCGACCGGGAGATCGCCGGGTTCGTGCAGCGCTGGTACGACCTGCTGAGCGAGCACGCGCCGGTCGAGGAGCTGCTGCCCTTCGTCGCCGACAAGGGCCTGGTGATGGCCTTCCCGGAGCGGACCCTGTACAGCCACGCGGACTTCCTCGACTGGTACACGGCCGTCGGCGAGGCCTACACCGACCAGAGCCACACCGTCGAGGAGGTCACCGAGCACGAGGACGGCACCCGTGTCGACGTCGACATCACGGTGGTGTGGACCGCCAAGTCGACCGCGGACGGCACCGTTTCGTCCTTCCGGATCAACCAGAAGTGGCAGCTGGAGCGGCCCGCACCGGGCGCCCGCCCGCTGATCGTCGACTACCGGGTCGGCGAGCCGGCCGCGATCTGATATCCCGTCACCTTTTGGAGGCTGACATGCCGTCGAAGTCGGTGCCCCTCGGGGCCGATTACATCGTCGTCGGCGCCGGCTCGGCCGGCTGCGCGGTCGCTGCCCGGCTGAGTGAGGATCCGTCGACGACCGTGGTCCTGCTGGAGGCGGGCGGCTGGGACGAGCGCCCCGAGATCCACCGGGCCGACGCGGCCTCGGTCCTCTCGCTGCTCACCGCCGAGTGGCGGAGCGAGATCGACTGGGGCTACGTCACCGAGTCCGAGGCGGGCATGGAGGGCCGCCGTGTCCCCGTGGCCCGTGGCAAGGTCGTCGGCGGGTGCAGTTCCGTCAACGCCCTGATGTGGGTGCGCGGCAGCCGTCACGACTACACCCGCTGGGTCGCCGAGGGCGCGACCGGATGGTCGTACGACGAGGTCCTGCCGTTCTTCAAGCTGGCCGAGGACTACTCGGGCGGCGCGGACGGGTTCCGTGGCGCGGGCGGGCCCGTCCGGGTCCGGCAACTCGATCAACCCTCCCCGATCGCGCGGGCGTTCGTGGAAGGCGCCGGTGAACTCGGGTACGCCACGGACACCGGCGGGGACTACAACGGCGCCCGGCAGGAAGGCTTCGGCTTCCTGTACCAGACGTTCCGCGACGACGCGGGCCGCCGGTGCAGCACCGCCGACGCCTATCTTCGGCCGGCCCTTGGGTGCCCCAACCTGACCGTGCTGACCGACACCCTGGCCACCCGGCTGCTGCTTACCGGGACGCGGGTCACGGGCGTCGAGTACGTCCAGGACGGCACCCGGCACGAACTGCGCGCCGAGAGCGAAGCCATCGTGTGCGCCGGGGCGTTCGAGACGCCGAAGCTGCTCATGCTGTCCGGCATCGGCCCGGCCACGCAGCTGCGGGAGCACGGCATCCGCTGTGTCCAGGACCTGCCGGGGGTCGGCGCCGGACTTCAGGACCACCTGTTCACGCCCATCTGCTACCAGTCGCTTCAGGAGCACCCCTCCGGCGCGCTGCTGTCCGAGGCGGGGCTGTTCACCCACACCCGCGAGGCGGGTCCGGAGGACTCCCCCGACCTCCAATTCACCTTCGGCCCCATCAAGTTCCTGCCGTCCGACGCCCCAGCCGACCAGTGGGAGGGGCCCGGCTTCACCTTCGCGCCGATCGCGCTGCAACCGCAGAGCCGGGGCCGGGTGCGGCTGCGCGACGCCGACCCGCGGTCCAACGCCGTCGTCAGCGCCGGCTACCTCACCTCCTCGGCCGACCTCGATGTCCTGGTGCACGGCGTGCAGTTGGCGCGCGAGCTGGCCGCCACCCGCGCCTTC
>NZ_JAWOAI010000716.1:0-4017 GCF_033194735.1 Streptomyces sp. W16 | reverse complement strand
CGGTCGACGTCGCGGGCGGCGTCGTGACCCTCCCGTCCCGGATGCCCGGCTGGAACCGCTTCCCGGTCCGGACCTGGCTGGAGGACCGGTTCGGAGTCCCGGCGGCCATCGAGAACGACGCCAACTGCATGGCCGTGGGCGAGCACACCGTGCAGCCCGCCGAACGCCGCCAGTCGATCATGGTCAAGACAGGCACCGCGATCGGCGCCGGCGTCATCGCCGACGGGCGTCTCTACCGCGGCGGCACCGGTGCGGCGGGCGAGATCACCCACGTCCGGGTCGAGGCCGCCCACGACATCCCCTGCTCCTGCGGCAACACCGGCTGCCTCGAAACCGTCGCCTCGGGCGCCGCCCTCGTCCGCATCCTGCGCGGGTACGGCCTGGACGTGACGTCCACCGAGGACGTCGTACGCCTGGCGACGGACGCCCACCCCGAGGCAACCCGAGCGGTCCGCCAGGCCGGCCGCTACCTGGGCCAGGTCCTCGCAGCCAACGTCAACTTCTTCAACCCCGACGCCGTGTATCTGGGCGGCATCCTCTCCACCCTGGAACCTTTCGTAGCGGCAGTCCGCAGCCAGCTGTACGAGGGCTGCCACCCCCTCGTCACCGAACACCTGGCGATCGAGCGCGCGAGCCTGGGCGCGGACGCGGGGCTCGTGGGCGCAGGCCAGTTCGCCCTGCAACGGGCATTGGCGCAGGCATTGCAGACGGTCACAGACAAGACGCGGTGACTCGTGCTTTCAGGGGCGCGGGGAACTGCGCGACCAGCCACGACGAAGCCGCACTCGACATACGACTTGGAGCCCCCATGCCTTCTTCTAGTCCTGTTATCGCGATCGCAGGACTCGGCATCGAGTCCTCAACCTTCTCCCCGGCCCGCACGGAGGCCCCCGCCTTCCACCCCCAACGCGGCCCCGAAGTCCTCACCCGCTACCCCTTCCTCGCCCCCGGCACCCCACTGAGGGAAGCCGCAGACTGGCAAGGCGCCCTCGTGGGCAAGGCACTCCCCGGCGGCACGGTGACGTCGACCGCCTTCACTGCCCTCTCCGACGAACTCATCGCCAGGCTCCGGGAGTTGGGCCCCCTGGACGGCCTCTGGTACGACATCCACGGCGCGATGACGGTCGAGGGCATGGATGACGCCGAGGCCCAACTCCTCACCCGCATACGGGAGACCATCGGCCCGCACACCCTCGTATCGACCTCCATGGACCTCCACGGCAACGTCTCCCGCGAACTGGTCCACGCCACCGACCTGATCACCTGCTACCGCATGGCCCCGCACGAGGACGCCATGGACACCAAGGAACGCGCCGCCCGCAACCTCGTCGACCTCCTGGCGAGCGGCGCGCCCCGCCCGGTCAAGGCCTGGATCCCGGTACCGGTGCTGCTCGCAGGCGAACAGACCTCCACCCGTATCGAACCGGCGAAGGGCGTCTACGCGGCCGTAGAAAAAGCAGAGGCAACCGAAGGAGTCACCGACGCGGCGATCTGGGTCGGCTATGCCTGGGCCGACGAGCCCCGCAACCGCGCCGCGGTCGTTGTCACAGGCCCGTCCGCCGCCCAAGTGGCCACCGGCGCCGAGCAGTTGGCGCGCGGCTTCTGGGAAGCCCGGCGCGACTTCGAGTTCGTGGCCCCGACCGGCACCCTGGACGAGTGTCTGGACGAGGCCCTCGCCTCCACCGCCCGCCCGTACTTCATCAGCGACACCGGCGACAACCCGACCGCGGGCGGCGCGGGCGACGTGACCTGGGGGCTCCAACAGGTCCTGGAACGCCCGGAGTTCAAGGACGAAGACGGTCCTACGGTCATCTACGCGTC
Source organism: Streptomyces sp. W16 (assembly GCF_033194735.1). NCBI lineage: Bacteria > Bacillati > Actinomycetota > Actinomycetes > Kitasatosporales > Streptomycetaceae > Streptomyces > Streptomyces sp. W16. The sequence goes on along the minus strand of NZ_JAWOAI010000716.1, from coordinate 2,196 downwards.
GCTGCCCGGACCCGCCGCCGTAGCCACAGCGGAGCGTGCCGGTGTCGGCGCCACCGTCACCGTCACGGCGGGCGCGGAGGTCGACGACCGGCATGCGGGCCCGCTCACCCTCACCGGTGTCGTGCACTCCGTCCGGCACGGCGACCGGGACGCGCAGACCGAGGTCGTGCTCAAGGTAGGCAGCGTGTACGTGATCCTCACCCGGCTCCGCAAGCCGTACCACCACGAACACGACTTCACCGACCTGGAGTTGGAGCCGCGCTCCGCCGATCTCGTGCTCGTCAAGATCGGCTATCTCGAACCCGAGCTCTTCGCCATGGCCGCCGACTGGAAGATGGCCCTCACCCCGGGCGGAGTCGACCAGGACCTGGTCCGGCTCGGCCATCACCGCATCCGGCGGCCGATGTTCCCCTTCGACCGGGACATGGCAGAGCCGGACCTCACGGCCCGGATCATCGCCCCCTCCGACGAACCGCTCACCGGGGCGGACGAGTGAGTTTGCCGCCCCCGCCGTCCTCGATGGCGGCGGCGATCAACTGGTCGAGCAGCGCGATCAGTACGTTCCGGCACGAGTCGCGCTCCCGGGCGTCGCACAGCAGCACCCGGACGTCCTCCGGGAGCGCCAGCGCGTCGCGGACCGCCTCCGCCGGATACGGATGCTCGCCGTAGAAACCGTTCACGCCCACCACGAACGGGATGCCCCGGCGTTCGAAGAAGTCGACGGCAGCGAAGCTGGACCTCGGGCGGCGGACGTCGATCAGGACCACCGCGCCGAGGGCGCCGAGTGCCAGGTCGTTCCACATGAACCAGAACCGCTGCTGGCCCGGGGTGCCGAACAGATACAGCACCAGGTCCTGGCCGATGGTGATCCGGCCGAAGTCCAGGGCCACGGTGGTGGCCCGTTTCTCCTCGATGCCGTCGAGGTCGTCGACGGCCAGGCCCGCCGAGGTCAGCGGTTCCTCGGTGCGCAGCGGGGCGATCTCGCTCACCGAACCGACCATGGTGGTCTTGCCGACGCCGAAGCCCCCCGCGATCAGGATCTTGACCGTCTCGGGCGGCGCGGGTGCCGGAGCGATGGTGTCAGAGCCGGTCAAGGCCCTCCCTCACTTTCTGCAGCAGGTCCATGTCCGGGCTGGTACGGGAGACCGGGTGCGGCGGACGGGCCGTGATCAGGCCCGCCTCCAGCAGGTCGCAGAGCATGATCACTACCACGCTCACCGGAAGGTCGACAAGGGCCGCGACCTCCGCCACCGCCAGCGGCTCCGCGCACAGCCGCAGAATGCGGGCCTGCTCCGGCTGCGGCCGGGGCGCCCGCGCGGGCGGTGGGTCGACCGCGGTCACCGTGGTGATGAGGGTGAAATCGGCGCGGCTGGGCCGGGTTCTGCCACCGGTCAGCGTGAACGGTCGTACCAGCCGTCCCGCCGCGTCGCCACCGCTCACCTCACTCGCCGGAGCCGGCCGCGGGGCCGACGTTGGCCCTCGGCGCGGCGCTGAGATGCTCGCCTATCTTCTTCACCAGCATGTTCATCTGGTACGCCACGACCCCGACGTCCGCGCCCGGACCGGTCAGGACGACCAGATGGGCGCCGGGGCCCGCCGAGGTGAGGATCAGATAGCTGTTCGCCATCTCGATCAGCGCCTGGCGCACCGGACCGCCCCGGAAGTCCATGCTGACCCCCTTGCTGAGGCTCATCAGCCCGGAAGCGGTGGCCGCCAGCCGCTCGGCGTCGTCGCGCAGGAACCCGGTGGACTTGCTGACGACGAGGCCGTCCTCGGACAGCACGACGGCCTGGTTCACCTCGGCCACCCGGTCCACGAGTCCGGTGAGCAACTGGTCGAGCTGGGTGTGCGTGGCGGGCACAGGACGTGTCATGGCGGAGTCCTTCATGAGCGGTCGGCGGGCGGATTCGAGGAGGCGGCTGCTTCCTCCCGGTCGTACTGCGACGGCGCGTCGTCGTCGATGGAGTCTCGCGCCTGGAACGTGCCGCGCTGGAACCCGGCCAGCGAGGAAGCCGCACGTTCCGCGGTGAAGTCTTCCAGCTCCTCGTCCTCCTCGGCCGGTCCTGCCTCCTCCCGCAACTCACTGGCCAGACTGGTCTGCGGCACCCGCCGTGGCAACGGGGTCAGCCCACCCGGATCGGCGGTGACCGAGGGCTCGGCGGACCGCGCCGTGGGAATGGCGGGCAGCGCCCTGGC
>NZ_JAWOAI010000715.1:0-4024 GCF_033194735.1 Streptomyces sp. W16 | reverse complement strand
TGCGCGGCGGCAGCGGCGGCCAGCGCCTCGGCCAACCGCGGCGGAACCCGGTGCCGCCGCAGCGTCTCGCACCAGCGTGGCGCGAGCGTGAGCAGGGCTCCGGTGGCCAGCACGGAGAGCAGGAAGCCGTAACTGCGGGCCAGCCACGGGTCGTACAGCACCAGGAGCAGTACGGCCGTCGCCAGCGCCGGGATCAGTGATCTACGGCGTCCGGTCGCCAGGGCGAGCAGTGCGACGGCACCGCAGGCCGCGGCCCGCAACACGCTCGGGTCGGGCCGGCACACGACGACGAACCCGAGTGTGAGTACCCCTCCGAGCAACGCGGTCGCCCTGAGGGAGATCCCCAGGCGCGGCGCCAGACCTCGGCGTTCGACGAGTTGGGCGAGACCGGGCGGTCCGATGAGGAGGGCGAGCAGGATGGTCAGGTTGCTTCCGGAGACGGCGAGGGTGTGCGCGAGGTCCGTCTCCTTGAAGGCCTCGTCCAACTCGGGTGTGATGCGCGCGGTGTCGCCGACGACCAGCCCCGGCAGCAGCGCCCGCGCGTCCGCCGGCAGTCCATCGGTGGCCTCACGCAGCCCGGCCCGCAACCGCCCCGCGAACCGCTGGGCTCCGGACGGCTTCCCCACCACCTCCGGCACCGGCTGGTTGCGCACCCGCAGCACGGCCGCGACCCGGTCCCCGCTCGTCAGAGAGGGCGCCAGCCGTGCGGTCACCCTCACCCGCGTGGACGGCAGCAGCCCCAGCCAGGGCGAACGCTCCGGCCCACCACCGGACCCCCGTGCCCGACCGCCCACGGCCCCGGCAGCACCCCCGACACCTCTGACGCCCCTGACACTCCCAGCGGACGAGCCCGGATCGACGATCAACAGCACCGGCGCCCGCGTCTCCACCACCGTCCCGTCGGTCTGCTCCACCCGCCGTACCTCGGCCTCGATCAGCACGGAGACCGGAGCCGCGTGATCCCCGCTGATCCGGGGCCGGGTCAACCGTGGATCGGAACCGACCTCCACCTCCGCGGTCACGGCCGCGTACTCCCGCGCCAGCTCGGGCACCGGCCCTCGGCGCAGATCCGCCCCGTGGAACCCGGCGGAGGCGGCGGCTGCCGCGATGGAGAGCAGCAGGGCGGCGATCGAGGCACGGGGCCAGGAAGCCCGGGAAGAGTGGGAAGGGCGCGAAGCCCGGGAAAGGTGGGCCGGTGTCGGGGGCGGTTCAGGGAGAGTGCGCAGCTCGGAGAGGGGGCGGCTGCCACCCGCACTGCCTCGCCGTCGCATCAGCAGGAGCACGAGCCCCGCCACCAAGGCGACGACCGCGACACCGGTGACCCAGACCGGTGACGCGTCCAGCGCCAGCGCGGCTGTCGCCCAGGCGGCGAGCGCGGGCGGTACCAGCCGTAGGTCTGTCGGGCCTTCCTGGTGGGGGTGCGCGGCACCCCGCCGGTTCCCGGAGGAGACATGCACGGCACGGCGGGACGAGGCGTCGTTCTGCGGCGTGGTGCGTGGCGTCTCAGCCTCGCGCGAGTCGTCGTGGACGCGGGTCATGGCCGTACCAGATCCCGCAGATCGGCGAAGCGGCGGTCGCCGATGCCGTTGACCTGGCGCAGTTCGTCCACCGAGCGGAAACCGCCGTGCTGGGTGCGGTAGTCGATGATGTGCTGGGCCAGTACCGGGCCCACTCCCGGCAGGGTGTTGAGCTGATCCGCGGTGGCGGTGTTGAGGGAGACCGGAGCCCCTGGAGCAGCGCCCGCACCGGCGCCCGTTGAACCCGCCACACCACCCACCGATCCCGCACCAGGCACCGCCCCAGCGGCCGGCCCCCCGACGACGACCTGCTCCCCGTCCACAAGGAACCGAGCTAGGTTGAGCCCCTCGGTGTTCGTGCCCGAACGCACCCCACCCGCCGCCCGCAGCGCATCGGTCACCCGCGAACCGGCCGGAAGCCGATGGACCCCGGGTTCACGGACCTTGCCGCTGACGTCCACGACGATCTCGGCGCCGGCCGCACTCGATGCGCCCCGTGCCCCGACCGAGGTATGCGACCCGGCCCCTTTGCGCGTGGCACCGCCCCCTTCATCGCCCCCTGTCCCGTAAGGAGCCGCCGCCCGCACCACCTCCGGGGCCCGCACGGGCTGCGTCCGGCCCACCCAGAAGTGCTGCACGGCGAAGACCGCGGCCACCACGAACAGCACGCCGAGCGCGACCACGCTCCGCCGCTCCAGCACGCACCGCGTCTGCACCCACACCGGCATCCGCTCCCGCAGAGCCGACCCCACCCGCTCGCGCCAGACCCCTACCTCACGGCCACCCCCGACACCGGCCTCACCGCCACCCCCGACACTGGCCTCCCCAACACCGCCGAAGTCTCCGGCATCCCCTGTGTCTCCAACATCCCCGATGCCTCCGATGCCCCCGATGTCCCCAACCCTTGCGGGCTCAGCGGGCCCCACGACCCCCTCGGCCCCTCCGGCGTACGAGACGTCGGACTCCGGCCCAACACTCCCCGGCGCTCCCATCCGGGCCGGCGCCCGCGCCGCCACACCCACGCCCGGTTCCCCACCCGGCGGCCCGTTCCCCAACTCCCTTCGCTCCCCGGTGCGTTCGGCGAAAAGGATGTCCGCGCGTCGCCGGAGCTCGTCCGCCGAAGCCTGGCGGTGTGCCCGGCCTCGGGCCGTTGGGCGGCGATGGCGGGTGCGGCCGTCCGAGGACGGGGCGCGGCCCGGGCCGCTGGTCGCGGTCGCTGTGCGTGAGCGTGATCGAAGTGCCATGCGCCGAGGATCGGGCATCTCGCCACTTCGCGATGATCTTGGTCAATTCCCGGGGACGACCGCCCAGTTGTGGATAACTCCATCACCCACACGAGTTAGCGGCCCGCAAAACACCCGCGAAGGAAACCTCGAAGGGAACCTTTTGAAGCCGAGGGACACCCCGACGAAAACCCGCGCACTGGCGGCCGTCACCGACAGCCGTCACCGCGGCGAAACCACAGCCCCCAACAACCCGGGCCCGGTGTGCGCCCCGATCACCGCCCCGACCTCGCTCACATGCAGATCGGCCAGTCCGGGCACCCGTACCCGAAGCCGCTCCGCTAGGGCCTCCGCGCGCTCGGGCGCGGAGAGATGGTGGACGGCGATGTCGACCTGCGCACTGCCCGCCCGGTCGGCCACGATCTCCTCAAGGCGGGCGATCGCCTTCGACGCCGTCCGTACCTTCTCCAGGAGTTCGATGCGCCCGCCCTCCAGCTGGAGCAGCGGCTTCACGGCGAGTGCGGAGCCCAGCAGGGCCTGCGCCGCGCCGATACGGCCGCCCCGGCGCAGATAGTCGAGGGTGTCGACGTAGAAGTAGGCGGAGGTGCCCGCGGCCCGTTTCTCCGCGGCCGTGACCGCCTCGTCCATCGTGCCGCCCGCCTCCGCCGTCTCGGCCGCGGCGAGTGCGCAGAAGCCGAGGGCCATCGCGATCATGCCGGTGTCCACGACCCGCACCGGCACCGGCGCCTCACGGGCCGCGAGGACCGCCGCGTCGTAGGTCCCCGAGAGCTCGGCGGAGAGGTGGAGGGAGACGATGCCGGTGGCGCCGGACTCGGCGACCCTGCGATAGGTCTCGGCGAAGAGCTGAGGGCTGGGCCGCGAGGTGGTGACCGGGCGCCGCTTCTGCAGGGCCAGGGCGAGGGAGCGGGTGGAGATCTCGGTGCCCTCTTCGAGTGCCCGGTCGCCGAGTACCACGGTCAGCGGCACCGCTGTGATGCCGTGGCGCTCCATCGTCAGCGGCGGCAGGTAGGCCGTTGAATCGGTGACGATCGCGACATGGCGGGACATGAGCTGGAGGTTACCTGCCGTAGCGGCCGGGCGGCAGCCCGACCCCTTTCACCTGGGCCGGAACCGGCCGGATCACACCGTGCCGCGCGCTAGCGCCGTGCCGCCGGGTCAAGTCGTGCTCTCGGGGCGGGGTTTCTTCTGCCAGGGGTAGCTGGGGCGCCGTCCCGGCGGGGTGATGGCGGAGGGGGCGGGCTCCTCAGCGGCGGGGCGGGAGCG